>JALSME010000099.1 GCA_026987955.1 Sulfurospirillum sp. | reverse complement strand
CCAATGCACTTACAAAGCCTATAGGATGTCCTTTTTTACTTACTCTTTGATCTACCTTGTCTACTTTTCCAATGAAAAAAACTTTTCCATTTTCTATGGTTTCTATTTCTACTGTGCTTACATGAGAGATCTCATCTATTTCATCTTTTAACTCTTCTAAAACTTTGGTTTTATCTTTTTCTTTGTTTAACTCTTCTAGTGACAAAGCATCTTTGCATGAGAGTTTAACGCCTGTATCGTCTCTTTTTATCTCTATTACAAATCCAACTGGATTTTCTAAATTCATATTTTGAATTTTTTCCATAATATTTGCAAAAACCATAAACTCCATATTTCCGTGAAAGTCCATAAGATTTACAATGCCAAATTTATTGCCTCTTTTACTGATTCTTTCTGTGATACTCTCCACTTTTCCAATAAAAAGTGTCTTTTTGTTTTCTATATTCTCAATATCAGATGAAAGTGTATGTGGTATGGAGTCGATTAGCCCTCTAAAGCTATCTAGTGGGTGACCTGAAACATAGAACCCCATAGTCTCCTTTTCAAGCTCTAACACTCTTTTTGGTTCAAATTCTGGAAGATTTTCTATCTCTATTTTAACAGTAGTCATATCTTCTTCATCCCCAAAAAGTGAGCCAACTGCATCTTTTTTCATCTTAGCACACTTCGTTCCTGCATCTGAAATGATTTCTATATGCTCAAGCAGTGCCCTACGAGTCAAACCGAATTCATCAAATGCACCAGATTTGATGAGTGATTCTATAACTCTTTTGTTTACTTTTGAAGTATCAATTCTTGACATAAAATCACTCATATCTTTAAACAGCCCATCTTTTCTAGCTTCTAAAATCCTGCCAATTGCACTATCTCCTGCACCTTTTATTGCTCCCATACCAAAAAGAATTGTCTCTTCGCCATCATCATTTGTAATTGCATTAAACTCTGTAAGTGAGTAGTTTACAGATGGTGGAGAGAGTTTAATACCAAGCCTTTTAACCTCATCAATATACTTGACAACTTTATCAGTATTGTCCTGCTCACTTGTAAGAAGTGCTGCCATAAACTCTTGAGGATAGTAAGTTTTTAAATAAGCTGTTTGAAATGTTATCATCGCATATGCTGCTGAGTGAGACTTATTAAAACCATAACCTGCAAACTTCTCAATAAGTTTAAAAAGTTCTGCTGATTTTGCTCTATCATATCCCTGCTTTTCGGCTCCATCACAAAACTCTTCCCTATAAGTACTCATATCCTTCTTCTTACCCATTGCACGACGGATAATATCTGCATAACCAAGAGAAAAACCACCTACAATCTGAACAATCTGCATAACCTGCTCTTGATACACAATCATCCCATAAGTAGGCTCTAGCGTCTCTTTTAGAGAGTCAAAACTAACCTCTTCAAAAGGGTAAAATACCTTTTTTCTTCCATGCTTTCTCTCTATAAAGTCATCAAGCATTCCAGATTCCATAGGACCAGGACGATAGAGTGCAAGCACGGCTATAATATCTTCAAATCCATCTGGTGCTAATCTTTCATTTAGTGATTGCATACCTGATGATTCTATCTGAAAAAGCCCGACTGTATGACCTGTACGAATAAGTTCATAAACTTTTGCATCATTTACATCTATCGCATTAAAATTTATCTCTTTGTTGTATCTACTTTTTATCAGTTTTAGAGCATTGTCCAAAACAGTAAGAGTCTTTAATCCCAAGAAATCAAACTTGATTAAATCTACATCTTCAAGATAGTTAAGAGAGTACTGAGTAACGAGTTGCTCTGCACCAGAAGGCTTATAAAGAGGTGTTTTATGCCATAGCTCTTCGTCGCTGATTACAACTCCAGCCGCATGCATACCCGAGTTTCTATTGAGTCCTTCAAGCGCCAATGCAAACTTCCAAACTCTTGCAATGCGTGGATCTTCATCTATAAGTCGCCTAAGTTTTTCCTCTTTTTGGTAAGCACCATCTACCTTTTCACCTTTTTTTATCTTGCCATTTAGTGTAATACCAAGCTCATCAGGAATTAGTTTTGCCATCGCATCAGCTTCAGCATACGGAAGACCCAAAACCCTAGCCACATCACGGATAACACCCTTCGCCAAAAGTTTACCAAAAGTGATAACTTGAGCAACATTGTAGCGACCATATTTTTCTACCACATAGTCTATGATTTCTCCTCTGCGAGATTGACAAAAGTCTATATCGATATCTGGCATACTTACTCTCTCTGGGTTTAAAAACCTCTCAAAAAGTAAGTTATAAGGCATAGGGTCAATATCTGTAATATATAGTGAAAATGCGACCAAACTTCCTGCAGCACTTCCTCTTCCTGGTCCTACTGGAACTTTTCTCTCTTTGGACTCACGAATAAAATCCCAAACAATCAGCATATAACCAGGAAAGTGCATATTGCAGATGATATCCATCTCTACATCTAGTCTATCTCTGTACTCCTGATGCTTCTTCTTTGGTACAAGTTTTAGTCTATCTTCTAGTCCCTCTTTACATTTATAGCGAAAATATTCATCATCGTTATCGATATCTAGCCCTTCTTCTTTTGCATACTCCTGTGTAAATTTGAACTTTGGTGGAGTTGGATCTCCTAGCTTTATCTCTAAATTACATTTATCTACTATCTCTTGTGTATGAGCTATTGCTTCAGGAATGTCTGAAAAAAGAAGACTCATCTGCTCTGGAGTTTTTATATAAAACTCTTTTACTGAGTGCTTTAATCTTTTAGGGTCATCAAACTCCTTATTCATAGCAATACACATAAAAGCCTCTTGTGCTTCAGCATCATCTTGTGTTGGGTAGTGAGTATCGTTTGTAGCGACTACTTTTATGCCTGTCTCTTTAGAGATACGAAGTATACTCTCATCTATAAAAAGCTGATCTCCAATACCATGACGCATAAGCTCCAAGTAAAAATCATCGCCAAATATATCTTTATACTCCAATGCAATCTCTTTAGCTCTCTCATACCCTTTTGCGCCATTTTGAACATTTTTGGGATTGTTTGTATTTAGATGCCAGTTTACCTCACCTTGCAAGCAAGCCCCACTACAAATAAGACCTTCACTATGCTCTCTTAAAATCTTTTTGTTAATTCTAGGGTAGTAGTAAAAACCATGTATAAAACTTTGAGAGGAAAGATACATAAGGTTTTTATAACCAATCTCATTTTTCGCATATAAGCACAAGTGAAATCTCTGCCTAGTTGTCTTGTCATTTATATCTTCTTGATTGTGTATATATGCTTCAAGTCCGATGATAGGCTTAATATCATTGGCTCTCATAGTCTTATAAAAATCAATTGCTCCAAACATATTGCCATGGTCTGTCATAGCAACTGCTTTTACACCTTGCTCTTTTAGCATTTGAGCGAGCTTACCTATCTTGTTAGCACCATCAAGCAGTGAATACTCGGTATGAAGGTGAAGGTGTGTAAATTGTGTTTTACTCATACACTTACAGCTTGTGTTTTTTTCATGATTATTTTGTGAACATAGAGTGAAAGCATGATGATACTACCACCAACAACTAAAGCAACCAAATTCACATCTCTGCTCCAAAGAACTAGATTTACAATTAGTCCTGCAGGAACTAGTGCATTGTTCATAATAGCAAGCATGCCTGCATCTGTGCTACATGCTCCCTTATTCCACAAAAAGTAACCAAACCCAGATGCCACAATACCAAGCCAAAATATAACTCCCCACTCAACTGGTGTTGGGTATATCTTTTCAAAATTACCAAAAATAGCAAATGCTACTACAGAAACTATCAAAGCACCAAAGTGAAAATAGCCAAAAACTGAAAGATGTGGTATATGCTGCATCTTCTCTTGTTGCATCAAACTTTTATAGGCAACTTGACCTAGTGCAAAACATATATTTGCTCCTTGGACGAGTAAAAAACCTATCATAAATCCACTATTGATGCCGTTGTATCTCATTACAAATGCACCTAAAACTGCTAAAGAAGCACTTATGAGGTATAGTGGAGTAAATCTCTTTTGCATAGCATCATATATAAGAGTTATATAAATTGGTGTAAAAATAGTAAAAAGTATAACCTCAGGTACACTTAGAAACAAAAAAGAGTTGTAAAAAAACAAGTACATAAAACCAATCTGAACAACTCCTATGCCCATGATTTTTAACTTTAAACTGTTTTTTATGCTCTTAAAGTCTGTAAACGGTATAAATATCAAAGAAGCTAAAAGAACTCTAAGAAGAACTGCAAAATAACCATCAACTTTTCCAGCTAAAAACTCTCCTATAAGAGAGAATGAAAATGCCCATACAAGCGTTACAAATACCAAATATTTCATATATACCCATCCTAAATCAAACTAACGCATAACAGGAGTACAAAGAGGCGTAAGATTTGAATTTAAAAATATGCAGGACTGCTTAAAAGCAATTCAAATATTTTTATATTTAAAGATTATGCCTCTTTGTACTCCCCGTAGGGCGTCTCTATTTTACTCACTCTCTTCGTTAGATAACCTCAAACATAGCTAGAGCTATGCTTGGGAACATCTGCCTCAATAGTAAACAAAATAGAAACGCTGTTATGCGTTAGTTTGATTTAGGATGGGTATATTTAAAAACCTTTTTATTTGTATTTTAACATAGTAATATATAATTAATTATAAACATCATCCATATCTAAATCTTCTACTTCTATATTGGGAATAAAAGGCAGTGATTCTTCATTTACTTTTGAATCATTAAAGTCATAGCTTTCATAGTCATAAAAAGCTTGCTCTTTAGCATATAGAGCCTCTTTCTCTATCGCTTTTCTTATCGCTTCTTTAGTTCGTTTTTCTTTTTGAATATCTGAAGCATGCAAAAATGATGCAATAACTACTGCAAATATTAAAGTTTTTCTCATAACATTCTCCTATATTTTAAAAATATAGTTTTAATTTTACCCTAAACTTATATAATTTTCCTTGACTTATGTTATAAATTAACATTATGTTATTATTCTAGTAGCTAAGTAAAAAGTTCAGAGATATATATCACATTTTAGAAAACTAGAGAGCACAAAATGTAGACTAATTATTTACTTAATTAGGTAAGGTTGTTATGGTATACATAGAAATAGGGCTACCATATTTTGATAGCCCCTAGTTTATTTAGTAAACTGGTTTTGGCGTTGCAGATGTGCTTTCTGGTAGCTGCGGATATGAAATATTTGGCTTTCTTCCTTTTAAAGCTTTAAAAAATGTGTCTATCTTCATAGCATCTTCATCACTAATTTTTATGCCTAATTGGATACTTCCCATCATTTTAATAGCATCTTTTAAAGACCAAACTTCTCCATTGTGAAAATATGGTGCAGTTTCAGTAATATTTCTAAGAGTTGGAGTTTTTACCATGCCTCTTTTATCACCTTTGAAGTCGCCAACTTTTGCAAATTTATATTTTCCTGCAAGTTCAAATGGTTGCATTGTTCCACCAAGTGCAATTCCTGTATGACATGATGCACAACCTGTATCTATAAATGTGCTTAAACCCTCTTTTTCTGCTTTGCTTAATGCACTTGAATCGCCATTTAAAAAATCATCGTATTTAGAAGGGGTTACTAACGTTTTTTCAAATATTGCAATAGTTGAAGTTATTTTTTTAAAATCTACCTTTACATTGTCTCCATAAGCAAGTTTAAACTCTTTTATATATGGTGGCATAGAGTTTACTACCTCTTCTATATGTTTAGGACTAGCTGCCATCTCTGGAGCTGCAAGAGTTGGACCTTGTGCCTGATCAGCCAAATGTGGGCTTCTTCCATCCCAAAATTGAACTGTAAAAAATACTGAGTTATATACCGTAGGTGAGTTTAAATGGTGAGGATTTAGTGTCCATTTATTACCAATTGCAACACTTACACCATCAACTCCACCTAAGCCAAGATTATGACACGTATTACAACTTATAATACCACTTTTTGATATTCTAGGATCAAAATATAACTGTTTACCTAGAGCAACTTTTGCATCTGTAATTGGATCCTTTGGATCATCTATAATTTTTAAAAGCGCAAGTTTGCTATCTGGGATTGGCATTAAACCATTACTCTTTGCTTTTTCAACTAAGCTATTACCCGCTAAAAGCATAGTTGAACCCAATACACATAAACCTAAAACATTTGAAATTTTCATTTCACGCTCCTTATATTTAAAATTCATTTGTATTATATAGAATTAGATATTAAATAAGTATTAATATTAAATAAGTATTAATATTAAATAAGAATTAATATATTAAATTAGATGATAATATATTAAGTTCCTGTTTTATAATAATCAAAAGGTTGGTTATATTTTCATATAATTAAAAAGTTAGTTCGTGACTATATAGATACCTATTTATGAAAATTTTACAATGTTAAAATTTACTCATAATATTCTCTTGTATTTAAAATATCATATTTATTGATATATTTTATAAATTAACATTATATTAACACAACTATGATACTATTTTTTAAAATAAAATTTTAGGAGAATAAATGTTAAAAACAAGATCTTTTTTTAATGATATTGAAACCATTAAGGTTTATGATGAGTTGGCACAATTTTTAGGAGCCATAGAAGATGGAGTTATTGAGTTTACATATACAGATATTGTAAAGAGTGCTGGGCATAGTTGTGGTACTGTTGCAGGTGCTTATCTTATAGCTCTTAAAGGGTTACAAAAGCTTTATCCTGACACTCTTCCCAAAAGAGGAGACATAAAGATTGAGATGCGTAAACCTCCAAGAGAAAATAACTGCGGTGTTGTAGCTTCTGTTTTATCGTCTATTACTGGTGCAACTAGCGACTTTGGATTTGGTGGTATTCCTACAGGAAAATTCAACAGAAGAGATTTGCTGTTTTTTGACGTAAATATTTCAAGTGATGTATGTCTTACAAGATTAGATAATGGAAAAAAAGTGTTTATAAACTATAAACCACAAAAAGTAGTAAATCCAATGAAAATTTTAAAAAGTGCAATCATGCCAGATTCATCAGCAGAAGATATAAAGAGTTTTCCTGATAGATTTCAAAAAATGGTTCAAACAGTTTTTGATAATGCAGATAGTGTTATAGAAATTTCTTAAGCATTAAGCTTAATAATAAGTACCAATTTTGGTTAATCATGTATTCAAGTGGTATGACAATCCAGCGCACATACCACTTGCCCATGCCCAATGTAAATTGTAGCCACCACAATCACCATCAACATCAACAACTTCCCCACTAAAAAAAAGACCTTTTACTAGTTTTGACTCCATAGTTTGAGCGTTTATCTCATCTGTGTTTACTCCTCCTGCTGTTACTTCTGCTGTTTTAAAGCCTTTAGTATCCTCTATATGTAGAGTTATATTTTTAAGAGCATAGACCAGCTTTGTAAGCTCTTTATTGTTAAGGTTTTTTGCAAGCTTTACTTGTAAAGACATCTGAATAAACTTTGCAAGTTTTGAGTTTATAAAGCCATCAAGCCACAGAGCTACACTTTTTTCATGAGAAAATTTTAGTCGTTTTTTAAGAGTGTTCTTCAACTGTTCTTTAGTGTGGCTTGGAAACAGATCTATCTTTACATGTAGAGCTCTATTGTAGAGCAACGAGTGGCTAACTTTTCGACTTATATCAAGAACTGCAGAACCAGATATACCGTAGTTTGTAAAAAGTATGTCACCTCTTGCATTTGTTATATTTTGTCCATCTTCATAGACTTCTATCGCTCCATCAACTTTTACACCTGAAATCTGCTTTAAATCCTCTTCACAAACAAGCTGAACCAAAGATGCATGAGTAGGAACTATGCTGTGCCCAAAACTCTTGGCAAACTCATAGCCACTATCACAACTACCAAGTGTTGGCATAGCAAGTCCGCCAGTGGCTACTAAAACTTTATCTGTTTGAACAGTTTTACCCTCTACATGTAGAGTAAATTTTTTACTGTTTTTTGTAATCTTCTCTACTTTTGTATCTAAAAAAAACTCCACTCCCAACCGTCTGCACTCATAAGCCAAAAGCTCAACTATGCTAGAAGATTGCAGGCTTCTTGGGTATAACCTACCCTTTTGTCCCTCAACCAAATCAACACCAATCTCTTCAAAAAAGGCTCTACATGTAGAGGTATTGAGGCGATTGAGTGCAGGGTTTACAAAAGAGGGATTTGCACCATGATAGTTTGTTGTTTTTATCCGTAGGTTTGTAACATTGCATCTGCCATTACCTGTGGCTAATATCTTTTTGCCTATCTTGTTGTTTTTCTCAAAAACTTGAACTTTTGCTCCACTTTTTGAAGCCGTTATAGCAGCAACCAAGCCACTTGCACCTGCCCCTATGATGGATATCATCTATATGCACCTTCTCTTGAAGTTACATGTAGAACTAAAATAACTAGTTTATTGTTGTATTTTTTGTATATTACTCTGTATGATCTAAGCTTTAGACGATAGATTATCTCTTTTTTGCCCTTTAGTTTTTTAATTTTTCCAGTTTTTAGTAGATTTTGTTCGTAATCACTAGAAAAATTATTTGCAAATTCACATAATGAATCATATATAAATTGGGTGTTTGATTTGTCAATATTGTTAAAATCTTTCTTTGCTTTAGTAGAAAAATCAATCTCGTACATCTACGCCTAACTCTTTAAAAAAATCGTCCATAGGCACAGTTGGCTCATCTAGCCTTTCTTCTGCAACTTTTAAATCGAGATAATCAAAATACATATCTAAAGCCGAAGTGATTATATGACTTTTTTTTTGATTTAACTCTTTAGCGTAATAGATTATATCGTTATTTACAGATTCTGGTATGGTTATATTCAATCTTGCTGTACTCATTTTGTCTCCTTTAGTGTATAATTATACACTAAATATCTGTATTAATCAATCTTATACCATCTTCTTCAAGTTTTATAATTTTTTTATCTAGCAGCTCTGTAAGTGCTTTTTTGTAGTTTTTCTTACTTAATCCAAAAGTTTCTTTTATATCTTCTGGGCTGCTTTTGTATGTAAAATCTAGCTTTCCACCATTTGAAGTTAAAACTTTTTGGATTCTGTGAGTTGCTATATCTTCGTTGGCTTTGCCTATTGGTTGGAGTGATATGTCTAGTTTTTTATCGTCTCTTACTTTTTTGACATAGGCTTGTTTTTTCTGCCCTATCCAGATATCTTCAAAAATCTCATTGTGAAATATCATCGCTTCATACTTATTGTCCACTATGACCTTAAAACCTAGTGGTGTTTTTTCTCTTATGATTATGTCTACTTTTTGATTCTCTTTTAACTCTTCAACATCACTGCTTATGAAGTCTTTGAACTTATGAGCTCCAAAGAGTCTACTACTATCTTCATCAATACAGACTCTAAAAACAAACTTCATTCCAACTTCAAGAGGGATTTTTTGGTACTTTTTAGGAACAAAAAGATCCTTTTGTAAACCCCAATCTACAAATGCACCAAAACTCTCAACACCTACTACTTCAAAGTATCCAAACTCTCCAAGCATAGCACGAGGTCTCTGTGTTGTTGCTACATATCTGTCTTCTGAGTCATTATATATGAAAACTTCAACCTCATCACCTATACTCATCTCATCAGTTACATATGCTTTGGGCAAAAGCACATCATCTTCATCTTCACTTACGAGGTAAAAACCGTGGTCGCTATCTCTGTCTATCCGTAGGGTATTTACTACCCCTAATTCTATATTTTTATTCATGTCTTTATACCCATCCTAAATCAAACTAACGCATAACAGGAGTGCAAAGAGGTGTAAGATTTGAATTTAAAAATATACAGGACTGCTTGATGCC
>JALSME010000098.1 GCA_026987955.1 Sulfurospirillum sp. | reverse complement strand
CTTTTAACGGAAATAATTCCGTTAAAATTCCTCGCGACTAAAGCACGAAGTTTAACTTCTGTAATTTTCATTAATATTCCGTTAAAATTCCTCGCGACTCTTGTGCTTTGCACTCTCTGTGAGAAAGCACGAAGTTTTACTTCTATAGTTTTCATTAATGTCCCTTTTATTTTTATTTTAATTTCCATATCATTATATATCTATCATCACTACCACTTGCAAGCATATTTTCATTTATAAAAATTATTCTATTTAGTGTACTTTTTTGACCTTTAAGTGTATATAGTCTTTGACTTAAATCACTATCAAAGATTACTATATCATTATCTTCTGAAAAAGCAAATGCTGCTAGTTTAGCTTTAGGACTTAATGCACCTGCATAGATAAGAAAACTTCCATCACGCCTACTAAATTTTTCACTTTCTAAATCATACACTATTGCTCTTCTATCTTGTCCTGCTGCTAGAACTTTACCATTTTTAATATCTACTTTATAGACATTATCTACATTTCCACCTTTTAAGGTTTTTACTATTTTACCGTTATTTACATTTAAGACTGTAATCTCTCCTGACTCTGAGCTTCCAACTAGTATGCTTTTGTCCATACTTAACATAAAATCTGAAAAGTGCGAGTAACTTACATGTACCCTATACACCTCTTCTTTTTTTCTTATATCATATAGTATATACTCATTACTCAAAAGAGCTACTATTATTCTATTTTTATCTACAAACTTAGCCTTAGATATAAAATGCTTATCTCTTTCACTAATTAGTCTTGTTTTTTTGCCATTTTGAATAGTAAAAAGTTCTCTATATCCACTATTAGCTTGAACAACTGCTAAATAAGTTTCTGAATCTTTTAAATAGTCAGTTGAAAATACTTTTGGATATATTTCATCTCCCATAAAATCTTTAATAGTAGGAAATTCAACTTTCATAAGCTGTTTTTTTGTACTAATGTCATATGATTCAATCGAACCCTTATCTGTACTAACAAGCAAGGTATTGCCTGATACAACCATGTCTATTACATTACCACTAGCTTTTATGGTACTAGTAGGTTTGATTAATGTATCTGCATTAAGTGACACAAAAACAAATATAAGCCACACTAATAATCTCATAACTTCTTCTCCTTAATTATACCTCTCGAACATAGCCTAGGCTATGCTTGAGAACATCTGCCCGAATTGTGAACAAAATAGAAACGCTCTTGTTCGTTAGTTTGGTTTAGGATGGGTATACCTCATACTTAACTGAATATGGCGGACAAACTCCATAGCAAAAACCACATCCTGTACAAATACTCATATCAATAGTAGGTCTAAAGACTCCTAAAAAACTTATTGCATCTTCATAGCAAACATCTTTACAACTACTACACATAACACCATTCCATGCCAAACAAGAACTAATATCAATACTAAATTTAGCTTTAATGAACTGCTTATTATTTAAAACGAGTACATCGTGTGGGCAAACTTTTGCACACTCTTCACAAAAAGTACATCCACTCGTCTCAAAATTCAAAAATGGGATTTTGTCACCATCGAGTCTAATTATACTCTCTTCACAAGCTTCAACACAAGGCTTATCAATACACTCCACACAGATAGAAAAAAGTGACTCATCTTCATTATAAGGTGGCCTTACATGTAGAGGTTTGTCACTCTTTTTAAAGCGTGAAGCAAGAGAGGAAAATCTCCCCTCTTTGTTTGCTTCTGCCATTTTTATTGAACACCCTCATTTAGGTTATCAAGTAAATTTGACCTCCTCATACCATCTTGTGTTCTAAACTCTGGACTGAAAGTATTTTTAACAAGAGGCTTGTTGTTTGATTGAGGAGCATGACACTGAGTACAGTTGAATCTTGCATTAGATACTGTTGTTAAAAGTGTCTGTTTTCTCATATCAAATGTATGCGATCTTGGTATAGCAGTAGCACCAACCGCAGATGCAACAGCTGGGTCATGACAACCTAAACATGAGTTGTTATTTGTTGTTATTGGCAACATTCCCTCAACATCATGAGGTATCATTGGTGGTGCATTCTCAAATGCACGATCAAATACTTTTGACTCACCTGCAGCAGCTTTACTATAAGAAGTCTTATCTGGTGCAGTAGTGTTTTCAGTGTAGAGGTCAGTCTTTCTTAGCCCTAGAGACTCTTCACTAACACTACTACTCATAACACATCCTGTAGCCATTACAGCTATTAATGCCGTAGCAGCTATAAGTCTTTTTTTACTAAACATCATATGTCTCCTATCCGTTTTTATTAATATAATTTCTTATACCAAAAGAGAGTGCATCGTCATCACAGACCTCAATACATCTACCACAATTGGTACATTCTCCCGAACTAACATCTCCACTCTCTTTTCCAATTAAAGAGAGAATCTGTTTCTCAGGACATACATCTTTGCATTTCATACAAAGAGTACAATTTGGTTGATTATGTTTTACTCTTAAAATACTCACTTTCGAGCTCAAAGAATAAAATGCTCCTAGTGGACATATATGCCCACACCAACCGTTTTTTACCGCAAAAAGGTCAAACAAAAAGATCGAAAGTACTGCTGCTCCTCCCATTCCCATACCAAAAACTATGCCACGATGTAGCATTGAGATTGGTGAAACTATTTCAAAAGCCGCAACACCTGTTATGGCTGATAGTATTAGAGAAAGTATTAAAACTTTATACCTAACACTTCTTCCAAGCCAAACTTTCCTTTCTACCTTATCAAGGAGTAAAACTCTTCTTAACCAATTTGCCAAATCTGTTACCATGTTTATCGGACAAACCCATGAGCAAAATGCTCTTCCACCAACTGTCGCATAAAAAATAAATACAATCAAAGCACCAATTAATGCATCTGCTCCAAGAACTGCCCCTGCTGCAAACATCTGCATCACTGCAAATGGATCACTCAAAGGAACTGTACTAAATAACAAAGATGAACTCAAAGTTCCTGTGAGAACTTTAAAACCATATGCATTTGCACTAAAGTATAGAGCTAAAATTCCTAGTTGACTAACTCTTCTTAATAACAAAAAACGATACTTTTTAAAGATATTAGTTATCAAACAACACCTCCTCAGAGTTTAAGTAATCTTGCGGTGCAAGCTCACTTCGTTTTGTTTGAGTTGTAACATCTGTAGACACATCATTTAGACGCTTCTCGTCATTTGCATCCCAACCCTTTATGTATCTATCTCCTACTTTTCCTTGGGCAACTTCATGAGGAAGTACAAAAATAGCCGCCTTTTCAGTTACACAAGCTCTTTCACACAGACCACAACCTGTACAAACATCGCCCATAACTTTTGGTATTAAAAATGCATGTTTACCTGTTCTTTCATTTCTTTTAAACTCAAGAACAATAGCTTCATCCATTAGTGGACAAGCTCTGTGGCAAGCATCACATTGAATTCCCCAAAATGCAATACACGACTCTTCATCTACAACAGCTATTCCCATTTTAGATCTGTTTATATCTAAAACTTTTTCACCCTCAGTGACTACTGATACACTATCTTCATCTAGTGCTCCAGTAGGACATACAGGAACACAAGGGATATCTGTACACATATAACATGGCACATCTCTTGGTATGAAAAACGGTGTACCCATAGGTTTATTGTCTCCAGGTTTAGCCATACGCAATGTATCATAAGGGCATGCTTCTGCACACTGCCCACACTTAATACACATGCGTAAAAAGTCTGGCTCACTCTTTGCACCAGGAGGACGCAAAATCAGTGGTGCTGACTTTGCTTCCTCTATGTAACCGGTCCAAACCATTCCACCTAATACCGATAAACCAACACTTTGAGCCATAGTTGAGAGAAATTTTCTTCTCTTCGTTATGACTGGTTTTTTTGAATTAAGATTGCTCAAAACAATCCCTTTCCTCTATTATGCTTTGTAAAGCTTAACAGCACATTTCTTATAGTCTGTTTGCTTTGACATCGGACAAGTAGCATCTAGACAAACTTTGTTTATAAAGACTTTCTCATCAAACCAAGGAACAAAAATTAGTCCCTTTGGAACTCTGTTTCTTCCCCTAGTTTCGACTCTAGCTCTTACTTTACCGCGACGAGATTCAACCCAAATAAGCTCACCTTGTTTGAAGTTTTTAGCCTTTGCATCACCTGGATTCATATAACACAGAGCTTCAGGAACTGCACGATACAGCTCAGGAACGCGCATAGTCATAGTTCCACTATGCCAGTGCTCAAGAACACGACCTGTACACATCCAAGTATCAAACTTGCTATCTGGCATCTCAGGAGGATCCATATATGGTCTTGCAAAGATTTTTGCTTTATTTTTAAGACCTTTTTTAGTCTTGTCTTTTATACCTGTTAAATCGCCTTGAGATAGTGCTTTTGCAAGTGGACCATAAAAAGCAAAGTCACTATTTGGATTAGCCTTTTTAGCATATGGATCGTATTTAGTGTTAAATCTCCACTGAGTCTCTTTACCATCTACAACAGGCCATTTTAACCCTCTTACTCTATGATAGGTATCAAAATCTGCCAAGTCATGAGCATGACCACGACCAAAGTTTGCATACTCCTCAAAAAGATACTTATGTATATGGAAACCATAGCCTTTCCACTCTTTTCCATCTGAACCAATCACACCACGGCTATCGCCATTACTATCAGTATCATCATAACCAGCATTGATTGGATCATTCATATCTTTCTTATAGGATTTAGCTCTTTCATTTGCAAAAAGAATCTCAAACATAGTTGTATCTTCACTATATCCCATTGCTTTTGCTTTACCAATTACATCTGGAAGCTTTTTGTTGCCACGAAGTGGTTGCTCACCCCAAACATCTTTAACAGTAAATCTTTTTGAAAGCTCAATCCACTGCCATGTATCACTCATAGCATCACCTACTGGTAAGACTTGCTGTCTCCAGTGTTGTGTACGACGCTCAGCATTACCATATGCTCCCCACTTCTCATAAATCATAGCTGAAGGAAGAATAAGATCTGCTACTTTTGCAGAGATTCCAGGGTATCCATCACTACAAACTATAAAGTTATCCATAGTTCTTGCTGCTTTTATCCAGTGATTTGCACTTGCAGAATCTTGATACGGATTACATACATTTACCCATGCAAATTTAACAACACCATCTTCAATATCTCTGTGGATTTTCATAATGTGTTGATTTCCAACTGGATTTAAAGTTCCCTCTGGAATTTTCCAGCTTTTTTCTACTATTTTTCTATGTTTACCACTTTTTACCATCATATCAGCTGGTAATCTGTGACAAAATGTTCCAACTTCACGAGCTGTTCCACATGCACTTGGCTGTCCTGTAAGAGAAAATGCTCCACTTCCTGGCTTAGCTTGTTTACCAAGTAAAAAGTGAACATTGTATGCTAGAGTATTTACCCATGTACCACGAGTATGTTGGTTCATCCCCATAGTCCAAAAAGATACTATTTTTCTATTTTTTTCAACATATAGTGCAGCTAAAGCTTTAAGTTTTTTCTTAAAACTTTCTATTGATTCTTCTGAGTTACCTTTTGAGATTTTAGCTACATAATCAAGTGTATAAGGAGCCAAAAACTTTTTGTACTCTTCAAATGAGATTTCCCAATGCTTAAGACCAGCTGGTTTGTTAACCATCTTATCACCAGCTTTATATCCATAAGGAGCAAGTGCTGGTGCCTCTTTTTCAGAAACAATTTTCACCATCTCTTTTGAAATTGTTTCCATCTCTAAGTCTGTATACTTACCATCTTTGATAGACTTCTCATTACTTCTTCTCATACCATAGCCCATATTTACTGGACTTGCTGCAAATACAATATGCTCTTTTACAAAATCCCAGTCAATTGACTCAGGGTAGTTGTAAACAATTTCACGAGCGATATAGTTCCAAAGAGCAAGGTCAGTATTTGGAGAGAAAATTATCTCCATATCGGCAAGATCTGAACATCTGTGTCTATAAGTTGAAATATTGATTACTTTCACTTTATCTGGGTTTGAAAGTTTTCTGTCTGAAACACGAGACCAAAGAATTGGGTGCATCTCAGCCATATTTGCGCCCCAAGTTACGATTGTATCTGTTAATTCGATATCATCATAACAGCCACTTGGCTCATCTATACCAAATGTTTGGTAAAAACCAACAACGGCACTAGCCATACAGTGACGAGCATTTGGATCGATTGCGTTTGAGCGGAATCCACCCTTCATCATCTTTTGTGCAGCATACCCTTCCATAACAGTATACTGTCCTGAAGCAAATACACCTACACCTTCTGGTCCACTTGCCTTTAAAGCTTTTTTGATGTTGACTTCCATCTCATCAAATGCTCTTTTCCAGCTAACTGGTTGAAACTTACCGTTTTTATCAAACTTACCATCTGCTCCAACACGAAGAAGTGGCTGCTTTAAACGATCTGCACCATACATGATTTTTGCATTAAAATAACCTTTAATACAATTTAATCCACGATTGACCGGAGCTGCCGGATCACCTTTTACTGCGACAATTTTTCCGCCTTTAGTAGCAAGCATGATACCACAACCAGTACCACAAAAACGACAAGCGGCCTTGTCCCATCTCCATCCTGACTCAGCTTGAGCTGCTGCTGCTTTAGCCTCTTGTGGTACTGCTATTCCCACTGCTGCTGCTGCACTTGCTGCTGCTGTTGTCTTAAGAAAGTCTCTTCTTGAAAGCGACATATAGATACCTCCTGATTTGAGAATCTTAATAGACTAAGTCTAGTAGATTCTTTTAGGTTACGAGGTATTATATCCATAGTATTTCAACTAATGCTATGACCTATGTCAAATCTTTATTATATTAAAAGATTAAACTGTTTTGTGTGAATTTTCTACCATAGTGTTAAGATTGTTTTTTAGTTTTTCTAACATTTTTCTTACATGCATAAGATTTTCTGCTGATTCAATTGCTATATCTTCTGTAGCATTTACTTTTTTATCAAAACTTGTTTTTTCTTTTTCATCAATCTTTAAATCCTGAAGAGCATCTTCTACATTGTCTGCTAAATGTTGAAGTTCAAATACTGCTGATTCTGCTTGCTTTATGGCATCCTCTGAATGACTCATAGCAACATTAACTTTTTTTACAAAACTAGAAAGATAGTTAGATGCTTCTATAAGCTCATCTTCACTCTCCTCATCTACCTTTATATGTCGATGACTCAAACTACCCATATCATCGCTACTTAGATCTTTTGTTCTTTTTACAAAATCATTAATATGATTTACAATTTCTCGAGATAGTACATATGAAAAAAGAATTAATATTAATGCAATAATAAGGGAGATATATTGAAACTTAATAAATAGTCCATTTTTCTCTTCACTATACTGGGTATATAACCAAACAGCTGAATCCATAGTGTTTAATAGACTAATATTTTTTTCATAAACATATGATATAGAATCATTAATACTATTTTCAACTTCTAAGACATGAAGCACATAGCTCTCATAATCTTTCCAATACTGATATGTCTTTTTAACTTGGTTATATACATCTTGTATGGATTTAACACTCTTGTTATTTATAAATAACTCTATAGTTTCATTATAAAGATTTTTTGCTTTTATAAACTGCATGTAATCATCTTGATTATCTGTTCTAAGATACCTCTCGATAAATAATCCCATTCTTTGTGTAAGCATCCTTTGTCTACCAGATAGATCTATAAACTCTCCACTCATATGATTTTTTACCATTACTTTTACAATATTGTCAGATTTTACAAGTAATTCTGTTGTTTTCCCTGTTAAAAGTTCCAAATCACTTTTTATAAAACTTACCTCTTCTCTTATCTTCTCAACCTCTTTTTTAAATGGAATCCAAAGCTGATTGACCTCTTCGAGCTTTTTTTCTATTTTTATATTTTGAGGAGGGTAAATTCCTTTTGCTGAGTTTCCAAGAGCTAAATCTTTTAGATTGTTGCTAAAAAGATCTATTGCACTATTTAACTCCCTAAAATCTGTACTTTGTTTATATTTTATATAAAATATCTCTTTGCTTATCTTTTGAGTAAGCATTCTTTGCTTTCCAGCAATATTGATAATCAAAGAGTCTTTTTTACTTTTTTCATTCATAAAAACAGTAAGTGTTATAACACTTATGATTATAAACGACAGAGTTGCACCTGTAAAATGTAGCTTTTTGTTGATTCCTTTTGGTTTTAACATCATTCGTATATCTCTTTCAAATCTTCTATATTGAGTATTATTACTCTATTTTTTTCTATCTCTATAGTACCATTTCTTGTCAACTTTTTCAAAATTCTTGATAGTGTTTCAGGCTGAATATGTAACATATATGCAATCTCATGCTTTTTAAGAGTATTAAAGTTTTTTAAATCATTAACAAGCATATGAGCTACTTTTGCAGTTCCATCAAAAACTACATCACGACTAATAATACACTGAAGTTGCTGAATCATTTTAAATGACTCCCTTAATACAATTTTCATAAAGTCTTGATCAAATTGCATAAGTTTCTTAAACTCAATATTATTAAAAACTAAAATTTTGCTATCCTCTAAAAACTCTGCATTTGCATAACATGTCATGATATGTTCATCACACATTTTAGCTATGTCAAAGACGATTGAATCAGAAAGCAACTTATATAGAAAAATTTCATTATCAAATCTATCTACTTTATAAAATTTTATAGAACCATCAATTAGATAATATATTTCATTTTGACTATCTTTCTCATAAAATAATATATCCGAACTAACACACTCTCTTAACACTGTAATTTCTGATAATTTTTTCAAAGTATCAAGCTTTAAACAGCTGAAAAATGGCATACCTTTAAAAACATCTATATCTACCAAATACCGTATCCTTACTTGCAGTTTCTTAAAAAATTATTTTCTTTTATAAGCTATAAGATTACCTAATTTTACTATAGGGTACCTCTAAAAATCCTTATACCCTTCTGTTAATTTAAATTTAAACCAATACCTTTTTTTAGAGCTCAATTCGCATATATTGCTACTAGTGCATCCATGTTTAGAACTTCTAAATTCTCATCTACTCTTATGAACTCTTGTTTTTTAAACTTAGTAAGTGTTCGAGATAGAGTTTCAGGTGTAAGATTTAAAAGTGATGCTACTTTTGTGTTTTTTAGTGAGCTAAAAAGCTCTCCATTTTCTACTAAAAACTTCGCTATTTTTTCCTCTGAAGTCAAGACAATTTCATTGGTTACAACTTCACTCATAATTTTAAGCTTTCCAGCTAGAGATTTGATAACCTGCAAAGAGAGTTCAGGATTTTTAAAAAACCCATCTTCAAGTTTTTGATAATCAATCTTAAGAACTTCACCTTTGCATGTAAACTCAGCACTAGCAGGATATGGCATACTCTCAAAGTTTGCAAGCTCTGCTATGAGGCTCATAGGCAAAAACTGATGCAAAAATATCTGATTGCCTTTGTGATTTGTCTTGTACAACCTAACAACTCCATCAAGAAGTATGTGCAGATACTTTGGCTCCTCACCCTCAAAAAACAGTATCTCGTTTTTAGCGTATTTTTTTATAGTTGATATATCTTTTAGTTTTTTTAGACCACTTTCATCCAAGTGAGAAAAAAATGGAATTTCTTTTATGCGATTCATAATCGAATCTTAACATTAAAAACATAAAAAAGTCTAATATCTGTATTGTTCCACAATATACTTCATAAACCATTAACCAAAAAGAAGATATAATTTCAAAAAAATTTAGGGATAACAAGTTGAACGAAAGCAAAGATTTTTTACGCACTATAGTCGAAAAAGACCTAAAATCAGGCAAATACAGAGAG
>JALSME010000097.1 GCA_026987955.1 Sulfurospirillum sp. | reverse complement strand
ACTCATAAGTTCTGCCACCTATGCCATAATCATCCAAAACCCAAGGAAGAGCTCCAAAAGTATTGGTTTTAATTATATCTGCTCCAGCTTCAAGATATCCTCTATGGATACCTGATATCACATCTTTGCATGTGACATTTAAAAGCTCATTGCACCCTTCAAGATCTTCCCATGCACTTTTTGGTATGTCTGCATTTTGTATCTGAGTACCCATAGCACCATCTATAATCATTACTCTTTGTTTTATCAGTTCTTTTAGCAAAATTTTTCCTAGTTATATTGATACTATATAGTATCTATTTTGTCTTAAAAATATAATTAACAGAATTTTTTGCTATAATTATATTTCTTAAACTATATAAAGGTTGATTAAACATTGAAATATATAATTTTTATATTATTTGCTACAATATCTATACTATATGCGGCAGAACCTATAGATCCCATACCTCAACAGCTAATATATAATCTAAAAAAAGCAAAAATTGGCAAAAATCTTTTTTTTGATACTATTCTCGCAAAAGATAGAACAATAAGTTGTAGCTCATGCCATGATATAAACCATGGTGGAGATGATGGTAAAAAAGTCTCTGATGGAGTCTTTTCACGAAAAACAGACCTAAATAGCCCTACGGTTTTAAATTCTATTTTTAACTTTAAGCAGTTTTGGAATGGTAGAGCAAATACTATTCAAGAACAGATAGATATGACACTACATACTAAAGATGAACTTGATATGACAAAAGAAATGGTAATTTCAAGAATAAATGAGAATATTAAATACAAAAAACTTTTTAAAGAAGCATATAACAATCAAAAAATCAGTTATGATATGGTTATAGACTCTATATTTGAATATCAAAAAACGCTTATAACCCCAGATTCAAAGTTTGACAGGTACTTAAGAGGAGAGATATCTTTAAGTAAAGATGAAGAAGAAGGTTATACACTTTTTAAAAAATTTGGTTGCATTGCATGTCATAATGGAAAAAACATAGGAGGAAACTCTTTTCAGCAACTAGGAGTAATGGTTAAATCTGTAAACTGTGATGGAGATGTATACTCAACTACAAAAAAGGATATAGATAAGTGTCTATACAAAGTACCTACCCTAAGAAATATACTCTTAACTAAGCCATATTTTCATGATGGAAGTGCAAAAAATATCCATGATGCAATTAAAACTATGGGATACAATAACCTTGGAATTGAAATTGAAAATAAAAATATAGAAAAAATTATCAAATTTTTTGAGACATTAAATGGTGAACTAAGCAAGGATATAAAGTGAAAAAACTTTCTCTTAAAATCAAATTTTTACTTATATCTATCGTAGGTATAAGTCTGATATCTCTACTAGTTTTTTTCAATAAATATACTCAATCATACTTTATACA
This sequence comes from Sulfurospirillum sp., assembly GCA_026987955.1. Classification (GTDB taxonomy): domain Bacteria; phylum Campylobacterota; class Campylobacteria; order Campylobacterales; family Sulfurospirillaceae; genus Sulfurospirillum_A. Next base: position 40,767 of record JALSME010000097.1, on the reverse strand, counting down.
CAATAGCCAAATAGAAGAGCAATTTATAGAGATAAAACAGGCTGAACTACTCTTAAACCATAGTATAATTATCTCTAGCATAAATATATACAGCAACAACGATACTATCATTAATAATATAAATAGACTTAATTTAGCTATAAACAAAATGTTAGAAAATAACTATCTTAAGAATAATCACCCTAAAGTATATCAAAGTATAGTCAATTATAAAGAGATGATTCATAAAAAATTTGAAACAATCTACAAGTTTCAAACTCTTAATTCTGCTATAAAAAACTCAACCATAAATTTATCAAATTTGTTAAAAAAATTAGCATTTATAAAATACAGTTCACATCAAAACTCTATGAAAAAGTTTGAGTATCTAAACAGAGTGGTTGATGTGGTCACTAGTGTATACCTTGCAAAAAATAGTTTTGATAAAGATTTTATCAAAAATCTAGATCTTAGCTATTTTGAAGCTACTAAATTTCAAAATAAAAAATTTCAAAAATTTAATAATGTATTTTTACTCAACCTTAATGTATTTGTAAAATCCTTTTCAAAATATATTGATGCCTTTAAACAATTAACCTCAAAAAATAGTATAAATGTTTTAAGAGATATTACAAACAGCCATAGAAGTGATGCTTCAAATAACCTAAATATAGTTAAAATAGTCTCTTATTCTTTGATTGTATTTGTTATTTTAAGTGCAAGTATCATAATGATATTTTTGTATAGATTAAAAAAAGATAATATCTCTTTAAATTTTCTAACAAAAAAGTTATATAAGAGTAATATAACAGACAAACTTACAGGTTTATATAATAGAGATAAATATGATGAAGATATAAAAATTATCATTGAACCAACTCTAATACTTTTAAATATTGATAGATTCAAATATATAAACAGCTATTTTGGATCAAAAATTGGAGATAAAGTTCTAAAGAGTGTTGCTACAATCATAAGAGATATAACTCCTAAAAATGTTAATGCCAAATTTTACAGACTAGGTGCTGATGAATTTGGTATACTATTTAGCGATGATCTTAAAAAAGAGTGCACTGCTATCACAAAAATCATAATAGAGTATTTTAACTCAAATCAGATAGAAACTGATGGAAAAAAATATAATATATCAATATCGGCAGGTATAAGTACAGAATCCCCTTATCTTAAAAATGCATCTATTGCATTGAAACATGTTAAACAATCTAGTAGATTAAAGTGTATCCAATATAGTCAAAGTTTAGATGAACAATCAAAAATAGAAAGAAACATACAAAGAAATGAAATACTAAATGATGCTATAAAACACGATAAAATAAAACCATATTTTCAGCCAATCATAGATAATAAGACAAAAAAGATATACAAATATGAAGTACTAGCAAGAGTTATTAGAGAAAACGGAAAAGTTGACTCAATATTTCCCTATCTTGAAATTGCTAAAGAAAACAAACTATACTCACATATAACACAGGCTATACTTAAAGAGTCATATGCAGTTTTTAAAAACAACAGTTTACACTTTAGTATCAATCTATCAAGTGAAGATATAATGGATGCAAACATAATAGATGAAATAGACAAGTTATTTTTTAGTGATATATCTATAGCTAAAAGAGTAACTTTTGAGCTTCTTGAGAGCGAAGCTGTTGATGACTATAAAGAAATAAAGCTATTTATAAATATGGCAAAAAAAGCGGGTTCAAAAATAGCCATAGATGATTTTGGAAGTGGATACTCAAACTTTTCACATCTTATTAATCTAAATGTAGACTATATAAAGATAGATGGATCTTTAATCAAAGATATAGACACAAATCCAAATAGTAAAAAGATAGTCTCTCTTATATATGATTTTTCTAAACAAATTGGGACAAAAACAGTAGGAGAGTTTGTAGAAAATGAATCTATTTACAATGAACTAAAGAAAATTGGAATAGATTTTTCTCAAGGCTATTACTTCTCTAAGCCAGTTGAAAAAATATCATAATTTTACATAATGCCTATTTTTTAATCACTTATTAACATATTTTATATACAATCATCTGCTATAATTTCCTCAGAATTTAAAAAAAGGATGGAAAATGAAAAAATGGTTATGGTTAACACTTTTACCATCTTTGGCACTTGCTGAAGATAAGTTAGATAGTGGTGATACAGCATGGATGATGGTAAGTGCAGCACTTGTACTGCTTATGACACCTGCTGGATTGGCTCTGTTTTATGGCGGGATGACAAGAAGTAAAAACCTTCTAAATACATATATGATGGTTTTTAGTGCATTTCTAGTTGGTATGGTTGTATGGGTTGCATTTGGTTACTCAATTGCATTTGGTACAGCTGATGGTGGACTAAACAAGTTTATAGGTGGCTTTTCAAATATATTTTTAAGTGGTATTAAGTGGTCAGATTTAAGTGGTTCATACCCTACTTATGTATTTGTTGCATTTCAAGGAACTTTTGCAGCTATAACACTTGCGATTGCTAGTGGTTCTGTTATAGAGAGAATGAAGTTTTCTACTTGGTTAGTATTTGGTGCTCTTTGGATAGTTATAGTATATGCTCCTATTACTCACATGGTGTGGGGTGGTGGATTCTTGTTTGATGCTGGTGCACTTGATTTTGCTGGTGGAACTGTTGTTCATATGAATGGTGGTCTTGCTGGTCTTGTTCTTGCTTACTTGGTTGGAAAAAGAAAGGGTTATCCTAAGATTGCAATGAAGCCTATGAGTGTTATGTTAACAGCACTTGGTGCTGCTCTTCTATGGTTTGGTTGGTTTGGATTCAATGGTGGTAGTGCATTTGGTGCAAATGCTGTTGCTGGATTGGCATTTTTTACAACTGCTCTTGCTCCTGCTGCTGCTGGAATCACTTGGATACTTATTGAGTATATTGTATACAAAAAAACAACTCTACTTGGAGCTGCTTCAGGTGTTGTTGCTGGTCTAGTTGCTATAACACCTGCTGCTGGATTTGTTGATGTTACAGGTGCTCTTATAGTAGGATCAGTTGGATCTGTTATAGGGTTCTTTGGTGTAACTACAATGAAAAAAGCGTTTGGATATGATGATAGTTTAGATGCATTTGGAATTCACTTTTTAGTTGGACTATGGGGTGCTTTAGCAACAGGATTCTTAGCACTAGATGATAAAGATTTATTATGGGATGGTCCTCTAAAAGATGCTGGTGATAGAATGGGACAATTTATGGTTCAAGTAGAATCTGTTGTAGTAGTTGGTCTTGTAACACTTATTGGTACGGTTGCTGTTTATTATATAGCTTCTGCTATAACTGGTGGTGGAAGAGTTGATGATGAGACAGAGAGTGTTGGACTTGACGAAGCAGTTCATGGTGAGAAAAGTTTTAACTTATAATACAATTTATGGTCGGATTCCTTCCGACCAATAGGAGAAAAAAATGAAAAAAATAGAAGCGATTATAAAGCCTTTTAAACTTGAAGATGTAAAAGAAGCACTTGCAACTTTAGAGCTAACAGGTATGACTGTAAGCGAAGTAAAAGGCTATGGAAGACAGCAAGGTCACTCTGAACTATATCGTGGAGCAGAGTATGTAGTTGATTTTCTACCAAAAATCAAAATCGAACTTGTCGTAAAAGATGAGCTTGTTGATGAGGTTCTAAAAATTATTACTAACAGTGCAAAAACTGGAAAAATTGGTGACGGAAAGATTTTTGTAAGCAACATAGAAAAATCCGTTAGAATCAGAACAGAAGAGACAGACGACGAAGCACTATAATATCTTACCGCAAACTCTCCTAAATTTAGATATACTTTCATCAAAATTTAGGAGAAACAATTTATGAAAGAAATCTACGAAAACTATGCTATGATTATTATCTTTCTTCATATACTATCAGCTGTAGTATGGGTTGGAGGAATGATAGCAATTAGGCTAGCAGTTCATCCTGCATTGCAAGGTATTGAAGATAGTAAATTAAAACTTAGCAAAACACTTGAAATTACAAGAAAACTGTTTCATTTAGTATTTCCTTTTATCATTATTAGTCTACTTTGTGCTTTAGTTCTTATTATTGGAGCAGGATACAGTGGCTGGAAAATTTATGTTAAAGAAGCTATATGGACAGTAATGACACTAAACTACATTTATATGTACATTCAAAGATTTAGAGCTGCAAGAGCACTAAAAAAAGATGATATTCAAAGAGCAAAAGAGCTAATAAGACTACTACCAAATAGACTTCTACCGCTCAATATTATTTTAGGTATTATTGCTATTCTCTTTGGAGTTATGATTCGTGGTTTCTAAACATTCTATATGCCATGACTAGATTAAAACATAATTCACTTAGCATCATAAGCTCCCAGTGAGATATGATATCTAAAAATGGCATACCCTCTTCTAGGCTCTCAAAATCAACTTTGCATGTAAAACCATAGTTCATATCTGGTGAGCCAATTTCAGGTAAATCTATCGCATATGTAAGAGAAAAAAGTATATTTGCATCTCGTTTATGACGGCGAATTCTTTTTAAAGTTCCCGCATAATCTTTTTCATTTAGCATTATCTGTGCATGTATGTTATGTGAAAGTACATTTCTTACAAAAGATACTATATCAAAAAAATCCTCAAACTGATTGCCAAGTCTTATCTGCATAAACTCTCTAAAGCTACTCTCTATACGCAAAGACTCAACCATAGCCATACAAATTCCTCTAAATGCACTAAATTCAACAAAGTATTCAAAAAGTGTTATCTCATCTGTATTGTGATGATTTGCATCATAAAGAAGTTCTTTGATGATGTTTGAATTAAAATTATATGTTTGTGTTTCCCCAAAATCTCTCTTAATCTCCAATGGTCTGTTTGAGAGATCCTCTTTTTTTGAAAGTTCTCCAAAAAACTCTCCAACATGTAAGAAGTAGAAGTTTTGCTCTACAAGAAGTAGTGCATCTTCTAAGAGGATATTATCTTGCACTTTATCTCCTGATAGATTGCTGCTTTTCCCTCTTCGCTCATAGCATGAGGTGTTAGCATATTGGCTTTAATATTTCCAGAATAAAGAAGCATACAATCATCTCTTAAATTTTCATCATTTTTTACCATATATACGCACTCATATATTCCATTTGATAGAGTAATCTTATCATCATCTTTAAGATTTAAAGAGGTTGGAACATATAGATACTGATCTGTCTTAAACTGAGAATTAAGAGATTTGTTCTGTTTTGCTGCTATTAGATAAAAACCTTCATCTATATCTTCTTCCGTAAAGTCATCATCAAAGTCATCAAAAAACTCAAACTTTCCACTATCTGTGTAGAACTCATTTTCATATGGAACTACTTCAAAAGTTTTAGATATTGCTCGTCCATTTCTAAATGCAAGATTTGAATTTTTGATCTGCTCAATATACTCTTTTTCACTTTTTAGCTCTACGCCAAGTCTTCTGCATAACTCATACTCACTAATCCCTATATCGCTATCTACAACTTTAGGCATATCTCCTATATACTCATGACCATAGGAAAGTTTCAAATCATCTTTTTCCAAAAATGTTTTAGCTGGGATTACTAAATCTGCTAGTCTAGAAGTTTCATTTTCATGTAATCCAAAGTAGACAACAAAGTTTGATTTGCTTAGTCCTTCTTTTACTTTTGGAGTACATGGCATCTGATTTACAGGGTTACCACCTTGAATGAAAACAAAATCATACACTCCAAAATCTACGATTGGCTTTGGAACAGTTTTAGTTTTTACCTTAAAAGGTGCATCAAATCCAAAAGAGCCTTGTGCAATATAGCCTACCCCACAACCCTCTTTTCCAAAAAGTCCAAGCATAGCCACAAATGAATCAATAGAACGCAAAACACTGTGACCAAAAGAGTATTTTTGTACACCAAGTCCTACTAGAAACGATACTTTTTTACCCTTTATCGTATCTAAAAGCTTATCTGCTTCAAGCATACTCACACCACTTCTATCTTCTAGCATTACCATGGGCTTTGAGTTTACAAAGTCAATAAAATAGTCAAAATTCTCACATCTTTTTTCAATAAACTCTTCATCTTCCATCTGACCCATATATGCCATGCGTGAAAGCAGTAAAGCTAAGTAAATATCGCCTCTTGGCTTTACGCTTATGTGTAAATCAGCTTTTTTAGCTACATCAGTTTTGTATGGGTCAATAACTATGATAGTTTTACCCTTTAAAGCAGGAAGCATATGAGAGTTAGTATAGCTAGGATTTCTCCCCCAGATGACTACTACATCACTATTTTGAACATGAAGAGGTCCCCAAGCCAAATCAACTCCTCTACCCTCTTTTATGCCGTACGACCCAGCATCTGCACACAAAGAGCCATCGGCAACAGTTGCATCTTTAAATGCAAGTTTAGTAACACTTTGCATAACACCTAAGTTACCACTACCCTTAAAGTAGAGTGTATTGCCCTGCATTTTTTCTTTTACAATACCTACTGCCTTGTCTATACTTATCTCTTTTCCATGCAGTGTAGGTTTTTCTATACGAGCAAACTTATGAAAGTTGTTCATATGGTGACAAAGATATCCTTGAGTAATAGGATGAGATTTTTCACCTTTTAACTCTAAATTTTCTCCAACTTCAATGCTGCAACCATCAAAGCAATCTAGTGGACATGTTGTGATCACTGTTTATCTCTTAGTTCTATCTTCAGAAGTTCAGAAAAACGCTTTGGAGCAGGCATAATAATCTCTGCTTTATATGAAGATATATTTTGAGTATCAACTACTTTCCAAATCTTATCTATACTCAAGTTACTTAGTTTGTCGTTTATATAAATTTTGCTTTGCTTTGCTTTTTGTACATCTTCACTTGAAAGATAAATAGTAAGTTTCCCTTTTGAAATATCATATCCATCAACTACTGGCATTCCAACATTGACAAAATCACCTTTATTTACATATATTTTATATATCAAGTATCCCTGTTTTATCTTTATGCTTTTCTTTTTAATTACATCTTCTAAAGATGCGATTTTAAACTCTAAATCACTAATTGAAACTTTTAAATTTTCTAATGAATTTTCTAAACTCAATACCTGATTACTAGCATTTATGAGGTTAATAAGTTCTGCATCTTTACTAGCCTTGGATTTAGTTTTTAAATTTTTAATTCTTTTGTAACTATTCTCTCTTATGCGTTCAACCTCTTTAGAGTTTTTTAAATTTTTTACAGTTAACTCCATAGTTCTTTTTAAACTTTTTAATTTTTTATTAGAGCTTTCTAAATCTTTTTTGTTTAAAGCATCATCAATTCTAATCAAAACTCCACCTTTTGAAACTCTTCCCTCTGCTTCTTTAAAAACTGACATAACCTCGCCAGAAGCTGCTGCTTTTATTGAATATTTCTCATATGGCTCAACTTTGGCATAGTAAATGCTTGCATTTAGACTAAGAGCTAAAACAAATAGACTCAATATGTATTTCATTTGGTATTCCTAATATTTTTATGTAATTATACATTAGTTTTTGTAAATAAAGGTTAATATGAAAATCTTAATTATTGGTGCTGGCGGTGTTGGTGGTTATCTTGGTGCGAAACTAATAGAAAGTGGCTATCTTGATATTACAATTCTTGCAAGAGGCAAACATTATGATGCTATAAAAAAAGATGGTCTTTGTGTTATTGATGAAAAAAATAGATTTATTGTCAAAACATACCACTTCACAGACAACATTAGACAAAATGAACCATATGATTTTGTCATCATTACAACCAAATCATATGATATGTCAAATGTTTTAGAAAGTTTAAAAAAATCAATAACACAAAATACAATCCTAATGACAACAGCTAATGGTGTTGGATACAAAGAGAAAATAAAAAAATACTACCCCCATAATCCCATATGTGAAGCTTGTATATATATACTATCTAATATCGTTAAAAAAGGTGCTATTAAAAAGTATGGTGGTGTATTTCAACTTTTTATCGGCTCAGATGAAATCAAAACAACAAAACTTGAAAAAATTGCATCTTTATTTAACAATGCAAATCTTAAAACTAAAATTTCAAAAGATATTATAACTCAATGCTGGAGAAAATATCTTTTTATTAGCTCATTTGCATCTCTAACAAGTTATTATGATACTAGCATGGGTGAAATAGTAAAAAATCATGAAAGTGAATTGAGGGATATTTTACAAGAGATTATTAATGTAGCAAATAAAAAAGGAATTCAACTAACTCAACAAAACCTAGAAGACTCTATTGTTCAAGCAAAAGAAAAAATTCCATATGACTCAACTACATCTATGTCCCTAGATTTCAAAAACAAAAAAAGAAGTGAGATTGATGCACTTACAGGATACATTTGCATGGAGGGAGATAGGCTAAATGTTAGCGTTAATAACATGAAAAAACTATACAAATCCTTACTTTTAAAAGATATAAAAAATATTTAACAAGTATCTATTTCTACATCTAAAAATACAGATTTAGCAATATCAACTATATCTGGATTAAAAAGAACTCCTCTTCCATCTTCTATAAGTTTTAATGCTTCCTCCTTGCTCATAGCCTTTCGATATGATCTATTTGTTGTAACAGCATCATAAACATCTGCTATCATTATAATTTGCGATAAAAATGGTATCTCATTACCTTTTAGTCCATATGGATACCCACTACCATCAAAATGCTCATGGTGATGCAAAACAATTGATGCTATATCATAAAATGGCTCTCTTTCTAGTAGCTCTGCTCCAGCCTTAGAATGGTTTTTGATTATCTCATACTCTTCATCACTAAGTACATCTGGCTTTAATAAGATTGACTCAGGAATTGAGATTTTTCCTATATCATGTAACATACCCGCTTTAAAAACCAAGTCTATATCTTCTTCATTTAGATTTAATTTTTTTGCAATTAATAGGGCATAATTAGCTACTCTTTTACTATGTCCTGCTGTGTAACTATCTCTTTTTTCCAACATATCAATAAATGAATATATACTCTCTTCATAATATCTTGTCTTTTCATCAAGATACTTTTTACTTCTAAACTTGGACCACCAAATAAGAATTAAACCAATAATCCAAGTAAAACCATATGCAATAAGAAAAAAATAATATGTATGAGAGTTATACTCTTTTAGTGTAGGAACTAAAATATTTATATTTATATTTCCTATCAAATCACCTATATTTTTATCATCATGTATATGACACTGTATGCAACTTTTATTTGCTAATAGTGGCATCATATAAAATAGATGCTCTCTATTGTCTTTTATATAACTTACATAATCATCTTTTTTGTTATTTTGAACTTTTTTAATACTTTTTACTATACTTGCATTTAACCCATCAAAATCATCTTCAAGATAATTAGTTTCTAGCTTTAAAGAAAAATTCTTATCTTTTCCTATAATATCAACAAGACTTCTAAGTGAAAAATCTGTTTGTATAGAGCTATTATCTTTGTATTTTATTTTTTTATCATATGCCCATATCATTAAATCTTTTGCTTGCTTAATCGTTGATTTGGCTTCTATGATTGTATTATTGTATATGTGAGTTTGTTCATTTTGTAACTGATATGAGAAAAACACATATGTCATTATAGTCCAAATAATTGACATAAATATAGCAATTTTTTGTAAAAAAACGATCTTTTTACTTGTTGACATCAAGTATACTTGTATAAAACTTATCCATAGTTTATTATAGCTAACTAAACTTAAGTAGATTTTATTTTAGTATACTAACTATTACTTTTAATTTAAAAAGTAAATATAATTTCACTTTTGTGACTAAAGTGTTATTTCTTTAATATCTGCTATGCTTCTAAACTCTTTGTATATTGTTGCTATTAAATTTTGTCTATTTTCTTTTATATTTTTATTTTCTACATTTACCATTACATTATCAAAAAAGTTGTCTATTTGAGGCTTTAAACCAAATAAAGCATCAAGTTTCTCTTCATAACTGCTATACTCTTTTAAAGCTCTATTTTTAAACTCTTCATATAGATTTCTCTCCTCATCACACTCAAAAAGCTTTTCATTTACCTCTATACTATTTTCAATATTTACATCTTTGATTATGTTTGCAACTCTTTTAAATGTTGAAAAGACCTCTTTAAAACCACTACTATTTGCAATGTTCTTAAGTGCTTCGATTTTTAATGAAAGCTCAACAATATCACGCTCACCACTACTCACAACTGCTTTAATAACAGATGGATTTGCACTAAAAGACTGGTTGATTCTCTCTAGGAAAAAGTTTTCAAGAACAGTTACATCAAAAGATGCATAGTTTTTACTTAGCTCTTTTAAATCTTCTTTTATATTGAACTTTATTTTTTGATTAAGTACAATTTTAACTATGCCATTAACAGCACGACGCAAAGCAAATGGATCTTTTGTTCCTGTTGGAATTTTACCAATACTAAAAAGTGCAATCAACGAGTCAAGTTTATTTGAAAGTGCAATAATAGAGCTAAAAAGATTTGAAGGGAGCAAACTATCTTCACTATCAGGCAAGTACTGCTCTTTGATTGCAAGTGCAACAAGTTCATCTTCATTGGCAGCTTTTGCATAGTAGTATCCCATTAGGCCCTGTAATTCAGTAAACTCATATACCATCTCACTTAGAAGATCCGCTTTGCTTATCATTACAGCACGATTTAAAGTGCTACTAATCTCTTTTTCATCTTTATCACTAATTTCACGAAGAAGGTTTGTTTTATACTTCTCTTCAAGAAATTCTACAATCCTCTTCTCTCTTATAACCTTATCAAAAACAGAACCAAGACCATCAAGATAAACAATATCTTTTAATCCTCCAAAACTTAATCCATTTTTTAAGTCATTGTCATAAAAGAAAAGTCCATCACTTAGTCTTGCACGAAGAACTTTCTCATTTCCTTTTACAATCAAATCATAATCATCACTAATAGCATTAGATACAACAATAAACTTATTTGTAACTTTGCCATCTTTAAAAACAGGGAAATACCTCTGATGCTCTTTCATTGAAGTTGTAATCACTTCTGGAGGAAGTCGTAAAAACTCCTCATCAAATGTACCTATAAGTGCTTTTGGATACTCTGTTATAGCAACTATCTCTGAAAGAAGATCTTCATCTATTTCAATTTCTATACTATTGTCCTCTTCGATTATCTTAAACTGTTTTAAAATAGTATCTTTACGACTAGATTGAAAAATATCAACTCCGCCCTCTTTTAACTTACTAAAGTACTCTTTTGCAGTGTTATAACTAAAAGAGTCATAAGATATGGTTCTATGAGGATATGAAATACTATTTGAACTAATATTATATGCACTAAATGGTATGTTCTGATCACCTAAGAGTGCTCCAATCCATCTAATTGGACGAATAAAACTCTTATCATAACTTCCCCATCTCATTGACTTACCAAAATTAAGACATGAGATAAACTCTTCTATCATACTTCCAATTAAAGCTTTAGAGTCTTTCCCTTCAATCTCTTTTTTAAAATATAGAACTTCTTTACCATTCTTTTCAGCTCTATCAATTTTATCTAGGCTAACACCACACTTTTTTGCAAAACCATTTGCAGCAGGAGTTGGTTCACCATCTTTGTATGCGACAGAGACTGGTGCACCAAAAAGTTCTTCTACTCTATTGGCTTGAGATGTAGGAAACTCTGCATGCCAAAGCACAAGTCTTCTAGGTGTATAGTAAAATTCAAACTCACAACCAAGTGCATTTGCTTCTAAAATATCTAGCCATTTTTTCTCTATATTTGGTAACTCTTTCAAAAATGGAACTGCTGGAAGTTCTTCTACACCTATCTCTATCAAAAGTGGTTTTATCATAAATATATCCTAAATTATAATTAATCGACCATTCTATCCAAACATGAGTTAAAATCCAATAAAACTATCTCTTTTTTACCCTTATATGTTGCCAATTGCTTCACATGTAAGGTGTAAACTTCTCCTAGTTTTAGCTGGCAATCTGGCTTTAAAACATAGATTTTATCTCTGTTTTTATCTTCAATCGTTGTGCCGTATTTGTTTACATTTATTACCATTATATCTTTTAGTATATAGTTTACTCTTGTTTTGTTGGATTTTAAAAGTGTCTGTATAGTTGCAACTGTTGGCATCTTTTTCTTAAGTTTTTTTGTTGAAAAAGTTGCATATATAGCAAAGTGATCGCTATATCCTACTCCTTGATGTTGTCCTTTGCCTTTTTTGCTAATGAGCCATCGTTTTGGTTGCTTGTATCTGTTTTGCAAATATTTTGGCTTAAAAACACCAAAAGAACCATCTATGTAGTTCATATTTTTTGATGATATTATATGGTCTAAGGCATTCTTATTTCTATAAAAAACATGTGAATATCTGAAAAATTTTGGATAGTCATACCATAGATTAAAATTATCTTTTATAACATATTGTACAGACTTTCCCCAGCCTTTTTTGTCTACAACCAATGGTGAGTTAAAATCGCCCAAGAGTATAAAGTTTTTTTCATTTTTATATAGCATTTTAAGCTTTTTTGCAAACTCCATGCTTATTTTTAGACTGTGACTATATGATGGCCAATGGTTTAAAAACAGCTCTACATGTAGACCTTCTATCTCAACTCCAACTTTATGGATTGGTCTAAATCTAGGATTTACCACATAGGCTTTATGTGATTTTATAGGGTATCTTGAGAGAAGAACACTATCTATGCTTCTTGTTTTAAAGTCACTATATACAAAGGGGTATTTTTTGCTTCCTAGTGCTAGGTTTAATCTCTTTAAAACCTCTTTATTTTCTAGCTCTTGAAGTGAGATTATATCCGCATCTATATCTTTTATAACTCGTGCTATATTTTTGATTTTGATTGAAAGCATCTTTTCGTTCCAGCCACTTTTTGAGTTTGGTATGTACTCTTTGTACTCATACCCACTATTTTTTGTATCAAAAAGATTTTCAACATTGTAGCTTGCAACTTTAAACTCTACTGCACTTAGAAAAAGTGGTAGAAAAAGTAAAAGTAAATATCTTATCAAAACCTATACCATTGGCAAGAATTCTCTATCTTGATCACAAAAATACTCTAGCTCCCCATTTTCAATCTTATAGTACCAGCCTCTTATATATAGCTCCCCAGAGTCTACTTTGCTTTTTACTTCTGGATAAGTAAGTAAGTTTTTCATCTGAAATATTATAGATACTTTTTCTGTTAGTTCTAGTTTATCATCTTCTGATGCACTTACATCAATACTGTTTTCAACATGCCTTTTTGCTTCACTTCCAAGATCCAACCAACGCTTCACATGTGGCATATCACTACCTATATTTTGATACAAACTATTAATAGCTCCGCAGTGAGAGTGTCCACAAACTATAATATCTGTAACACCCAAAACACTTACAGCATACTCAATTCCTGCTGCTGTTGCATGATAATCATTATCAGGTGAAAAAGGTGGTACAAAATTACCAATATTTCTTAGCACAAAAAGAGCTCCTGGCTGTGAAAGTGTTATGAGTGCTGGGTCAACTCTTGAGTCGCTACATGCTATAAAAAGGACTTTAGGTCTCTGTCCATTTTCTACTAAATCTAAAAACTTGTTTTCATATTTTTTAAACTTTTCATCTTTAAACTTCCCATATCCATCTATTAGCTCTTGTACTTTTACCATGATTTCATTCCTTTTGTTAGTCTTATTGCCGAGGCGAATGCCCACTGAAAATTGTATCCACCAAGCTCACCTGTTACATCTAAAACTTCACCTATAAAGTAAAGATTCTTTTGAAGTTTAGATTCAAAAGTTGAGCTATCTATCTCATCTGTACTAACCCCACCTTTTGTTACTTCTGCTTTTGTAAAACCAAAGTTTCCTGCTGGTGCAAACTCGTAGTTTTTTAACATTTCTAGCTTTTTAATTTCATCTTTTTTTAGTCTGTTGCAGGGCTTGTCTTCTACTCCTATGGAGTTTAAAAACTCAACTACAAATCTCTTTGGAAGTGGTAATTGAGAGCTTATTAGTTTTTTTGATTTTTGTTTGAGCAGTTTTATCAAATCTATATCTGGTAAAAAATCAAATGCGATCTTCCCTTTTTGCCAGTAAAGGGATCCGCTCAAAACAACAGGTCCACTAACTCCCTTGTGAGTAAACAGCAGATCACTTTTCAAAGTTTTACCCTCTACATGTAGAGCTACTTCAAAAGAGATTCCACTTAAGTTTTTCATCCAAAATTGCTCTTTTTGAACAGTAAGACCTACAAGTGCTGGTGCTGGAGTCTTTATACTGTGTCCAAATGATTTAGCGATTTCATAACCGATAGAGCTAGCTCCAATGCTAGCATAACTAAGCCCACCACTTGCGACAACAAGCTTTTTAGCTTTTATGACTCTATTTTTGGTTTCAATACAAAAGTCCCTACTATGCTCTACATGTAAAACCTTTTCACCCATAAAAAAGTGACAATGCTTGGTCAACTTTTGAAAAATACTCACTACATCTTTTGCCGAGTTTTTACAGAAATATTGTCCATACTTTCTAACTTCAAGTTTCAAATCAAAACTAGAAACAAAATCTAAAAGTTCCTCAGATGTAAAACTATCTAAAGTTTTTTGAATAAACTTTTTGTCTCCTAAATAGTTATCTGAAGTAACATATTTGTTAGTAATATTACACTTTCCGCCACCACTTGCTAGTATTTTTAAGCCTATTTTGGAATTTGAGTCTATAATAGCAATACTTCTGTTTGTAAGCTGTGAAGCCGCCATAAGCCCACTAGCACCAGCTCCAATGATAGCTATATCATAAATCACTAAAACTCTTTAAAATTTTGACGAATAGCATCATACAGAACAATCCCAACTGAAACTGCTTGGTTCAAACTTCTTCCATTTTTACCCATAGGAATTGTCACTGCATTTTCCCATTTGATTTTCATAAGCTCTAAAGGAAGCCCAGTAGACTCACCACCAAAAAACAGAAAATCACCTTTTTTAAACTCTGCTTCAAAATATGGCTTATCAGTTTTGGTTGTAGCAAAGTAAAAACTATCTTTTTTATCTCCATTTGCCGCTAAAAAGTCGTCTAAACTCTCCCAAACAGTTACATCAAGAAGATTCCAGTAGTCTAAACCTGCTCTTTTTACATTTTTGTCATTTATCTCAAAGCAGGTTGGCTTAATGATGTGAAGTTTACTATCACAATTTACACATAGTCTACCTATACTCCCTGTGTTTTGAGGGATCTGTGGGTGAACTAAGACGACATTGAACATTAAAAAATTACCGTTTTATTAAATGAGATAAAAACTCTATCTTCAAGAACCAAATCAAGAGCATTTGATAGCACTACCTTTTCAACATTTCGTCCGGCTTTTTGCATATCTCTCCAACTAAACTCATGAGTAACATTTATAACATCTTGAGCTATGATTGGTCCTTCATCTAAGTCATTGGTAACAAAGTGAGCAGTAGCCCCAATCGTTTTTACACCTCTCTCAAAAGCTTGCTTGTATGGGTTAGCACCAATGAAAGCTGGCAAGAAAGAGTGATGTATGTTTACCATCTTACCTTCAAAATGACTAACAAAACTACTAGAGAGAATCCTCATATATTTAGCTAAAACAATATAATCAAACTCATAATTTTGTAGTACTTCAAGCACCTTTTCTTCATGCTCTAACCTACTTAACCCACCATGACAAACATGATGAAAAGGAATCTCAAACTTATCTACAAGCTCTTTTAAGTAGTCATAGTTCGAAACTACTGCTACTACTTCAGCATTAAGATCATCGCTGTACTCTTTAAGAAGTAAATCACCAAGACAGTGTGACTCTTTTGTAGCCATAATGACTATCTTTTTTCTTCTTTTTTTCATCAGCTCTATTTTGGCAGATTTAGGCATAACCTCTTCTAGCTTATGAACCAAATTGCCATTTGCAACATCTCCACTAACAATAGCACGAAAGAAAAACCTACTTTTATCACTATCTACAAACTCATCATTTTTAACAATATTTAAATCACTCTTATACAATACATCAGAAATCTTATATATAAGTCCCTTAGCATCATCACAATCAATTTTTAGTATATAATTATCCATCTATTTCTCCAGTAAAATTGGCATTTTACCTAAAAATCACTTAAGGGCACTTCTAAAAACTCTTCTTTTATACTCTTTTTTAATCTCTTCTTTTTCAAAACCATCTTCAATGACTTTTTTAATAGTCACTCCACCGCTAAAACACTCATTCCAAATACCAAGTTCTTTTGCTCTTTTTTGTATCTCAAGCTTGTAATTTCCTAGCCACTTTCTAATAGGCATATCAATTGCAATAATTTTTAACTCTTTATCATCTAATGGCTCACGCATATATGGTTGATTTTTGTAGGCTCTAAGGTAGTGATTTGGAGCTTCAAGTTTTTTTGCCCAATCATATGGGCTATGCTCACATATATTAGCAACTATATAAAGGTAGTAATATACTCTTAAATCCTCAACAAAAGATATGTTTCTTAGCTCATATTCAATGCTTTTTATAGACTTTGGAGTAGAAGAAAAAAACTTTTCAAACAACCCAAGTTTACACATATATGTAAAACCAATATCTAAATGATTTGCACCAAAAAGTTTCTCAAACTCCCAAAAAACTCTCGTTTTACTTAAGTCATTTAGATCTATGTTTTGCATTACATGTAGAGTATTGTACTCTATATCAAAACCAAATCTTGCGGCAAACTGAACTGCTCTTAAAACTCTTAGGCTATCTTCTTTAAAAGTTTTTTCATCTATGAGGCATATCTCTTTTTTTTCAATACTCTCTCTACCTTGCCAAAAATCTAAAAGTTCACCTGTAAATATATTGAGCATCATAGCATTCATGCTAAAATCTCGTCTTTTTGAAGCTATTTTTTCGTTATCCGTGATCTCTACCTCAAAGGCTTTATGTCCAACTCCTATTTTTCTCTCAACTCTAGGAAGTGATAAGTCTACATCATCTAGCTTATAAACAAAAAAGCTTTTACCAACACCCAATGCACCAACTTTTTTCATAAGTACATCAAACTCATCTGGGCTTATATCATAAACTTCTATATCTAAATCTTTGATTTTGTTATTTAAAATTAGGTCACGAACACAACCTCCTACAAGGTATGCTCGCTTTGTATATGGGGCTAAAATATCTGCAATTTTTTTTACTTTTTTTTGCAGGTCTTTTGGAAGGCTATTTGTTATCAAGTTTCTCTAAACGCTCATCTAATACAGCCAAAGAGTACTCCAAAAAGTTCAGAGTCAAGTCCACTTTAGCCTCAATACTTTTGTTATTTGGAGATTGAAAACCTTCAAATAAGACAAGTATGCGTTCCCTCATACTTTCACAAAAAGCTCTCTCATCACTCGTACATGTCGTTTCTATCTCTACATGTAGAGGTTTATTTTCCTCTAAAACTTCTTCTTTTAGCTCTACAGTCTCTTTTGGTTTTTCATCTTCTTTGACATTGCTATCTTCTAACTCTGCTAGAGTAGATAAAATCATATCTTTTAATTCCACTTTGCCAACCACCTTTCAAATTCCATAAACTCTACTTCGCTATCCATATTTACAAAAAACTTTTTCATATCCTCGTTAACTCCAAGGTACTTTTTGCGAAGTCCAGAAAGTCTTTTTATCGCAACTTTTGCCTCTTTGTTATTTGAATCTTTCTTCAGTATATCTTTGTAAATCTCCAAGGCCTCATTCTTGAGACCTTGAAGTTCGTATATAGAAGCTAGAGTTAATGTTTTCATTTAACAATTCCTCTCACTAAAGCTAATACTTCGTATAGAGATTTAAAAATCATATTTTCGCTACATAGTCCGCAATGATTGAGCCCATTTTGGTTGTTGAGCACACCTCTTTAGCACCATACTCTGCCAAATCTTTTGTTCTATATCCATCTCTTAATACATTTGCTACTGCTTTTTCTATTTTGTTGGCTACTTTATCTTCTCCAAGTGCAAAACGAAGCATCATTGCAGCACTCATCACAGTTGCAATTGGATTTGATATACCCTGCCCTGCAATATCTGGTGCACTTCCATGAATAGGCTCAAAAAGTCCAACAAGTCCACCTACACTTGCAGATGGTAAAAGTCCAATAGAGCCACTAATCATGCTAGCTTCATCGCTTAAAATATCGCCAAATATATTTCCTGTAAGTATAACATCAAACTGTCTAGGGTTTCTTACAAGCTGCATTGCACAGTTATCAACATACATATGTGAAAGCTTAACTTCAGGGTAATCAAGTGCAACTTCTTCTACAGTTTCACGCCAAAGTTGACTTACTTCAAGAACATTGGCCTTATCTACAGAACACACCTCTTTTCTTCTTTTCATCGCACTCTCAAATGCAACAACTGCAATGCGTCTGATCTCCTCTTTTGTATAAACCATAGTGTTGTATGCCATATCTTCAAGCTTTTCTCTTGGTTGACCAAAGTAGATACCACCAGTAAGCTCACGAACCACAAAAAGATCAACACCTTTTAATACTTCTGGCTTAATTGTACTTGCATCAAGAAGTTCATCAAAAACATTGGTTGGTCTTAGGTTTGCAAAAACTCCAAGCTCACTTCTAAATCTTAGAAGTCCGCTCTCAGGGCGAAGATGACGATCTAGTGTATCCCACTTTTCACCACCAATAGCACCAAAAAGAATTGCATCACTCTTTTTTGCACCATCAATTGTCTCTTGCGGAAGTGGATTGCCTGTTGCATCATATGCACAACCACCCATAAGATACTCTTCGTAGTTTAACTCTATATCTTCACCTTTACAAGCTGCATCTAAAACTTTTATAGCCTCATCTACTATCTCTGGTCCTATACCATCACCTTTTATGACTGCTATGTTATACGACTTCATTTTTTACCTTTTTTTGCATAATTCATAAGACCACCACAACTAACTAGCTCTTGCATAAACTCAGGAATTGGAGCAAACTTATAAATCTTGCCATTTGCCTTGTTTTTTATAGTTCCACTGTCTAAATCTATGGTTATCTTGTCGCCCTCTTTTATCTCACTACTCTCTTCTAGTTCTAAGATTGTTAGACCCATATTAAAAGCATTTCTGTAAAATATTCTTGCAAAACTTTTTGCAATAACAGCACTAATACCTGCTGCTTTTAGAGCTATAGGAGCATGTTCACGAGATGAGCCACAACCAAAGTTTTCCCCAGCAACTATAACATCACCAACTTCTACCTTCTCTTTAAAAGAGGGGTCTGCATCTTCCATCACATACTTTGCTAACTCTTTTGGGTCTGAAGTGTTTAGGTATCTTGCTGCTATGATTAAGTCTGTGTCTATATTGTCACCAAATGTCCAAACTTTTGCATCTATTGTATTCATAAAAGTCCTTGAGTATTTTTGTGTTATTTTAGCTAAATGCTGTTATGAAAAAGATTAAATTACAAATGGCACTTTTAAAGCACTCTTAAATGATAATATTTTCTTATGAAATATCTACTAATTATACTCATGCTGTCTGGTTTTATCTACTGCGATGAGACAAAAAGGAAAACAGTCTCTTTCGATGAAAACTCTACACTTTCCGCAAAAGAAATTTCTTTTCAAAACTACTTAAACAAACTAGAAAAAGAAAATAAAAAACTTGAAGATGATGGTTTTTGTTCATGCAATAACCATTAGACTTCTTGCATAACCCCTTGTAGTCTCAGAGGAATTAGAAGTAGTAAGATTGTGCAAAAGCTTTTTTGAGTAATAGCCGTAGCTATTGCGATGAAAAGTTTTGTACAAGATTGCTACTTCTAATTCATCCCTGCGGGCAACTCATAGATAAACTTGAGCTTCGTTAGCTTATCTCATCCGTAGCTACGGCTACGCAAGAGATAAACTGCCTCACTCAAACTTATCTATGAGTTGCTGAGGCTGCAAGGGGTTATGCAAGAAGTCTAGTTAGTATTTCACACTTTTACCTAAGTTTTTCTCAACTGATTCTATCTTTGTAACCAAACGGTTCTCTTTGCCTTTTCTTATGTCAAACTTTAGTGAGCTATAGACTCTATCGCACTCGCTTACTTGTTCATAGGCAAGTTCTATTATATCAAGTGCCTCACGCATAGTATTTGTTTCCACTACTGTCCCCATTGGAGTTAGTTTGTATCTTACTCCACTTTTATCTATAGCATCTATGATTTTTGAGACTTGCTTTGAAACAGATGATCCATCACGACAGTTTTCACTTGTAGGGAACATTGCAAACTCTAAAAGTACACTCATCTGAACCTCCTAATAGTTCAAAATATAGCCTACACCATATACTGATTTGATATAGTGTGGATTTTTGCTGCTATCACCTATCTTTTTTCTTATGTTTTTTATGTGATTGTCTAAAGATCTAGCGGACTTACTTGAATCAAGGAGCTCATACAAGTCATCTCTGTTTATTACAATATTTTTATTTTCTATAAAATATTTTAGTATTTTATACTCAATAGGAGTAAGAGATATAGTTTTACTTTTAAATACAATACTAGACTCTTTAATTTCAAAAATTTTACATTTATCACACAATTTTATCTTACTTGTTTTACTTAACTGCACCCAAATCCTAGCTTCTAGCTCTTCTAAATCATATGGCTTTACCATATAATCTGATGCACCAAATCTAAAAGCTTTTAATTTTGACGCCGTATCGCTATATGCACTTGTTACGATAACAGGTATTGAGATTTTATCTTTTATACCTTTAAGCACTTCAAAACCACTAAAATCTGGAAGACTTATATCTAAAAGCAGTATATCAAAGTCATGTACTTCCATATTTGATATACCATCTACTGCGGTAAAAACACTATGTACATGAAAATTGCACTCTTCTAAAAACTCGCTCAACATTGATGCTGCTAGTTCATCATCTTCTATTAGTAGAATTTTTATTTTTTTCACTAACACTCCTCATTTTCCACAGATTCTACAGATTTTAGTTAATTTTTGCTTAGATTTTAATTGTATAGTTATTATATGTCAATATAAAGAGAAAATTATGATAAAAAAATGCCTTATCAAAGACAAACCAATTTTATATAGTACTATTCTTATATCTATTTTATTAGTATTGGGTTTCATCATTTTATTTTATAGTTACTCAAAAATTGACTCACTTAATCAACTTCAAAACAAAGTAATGTTTAATGATATCATATCAAAAGCAATTCATTCATTACAAAGAGAGAGAGGGCTATCAATAGGGAGTATACTAACAGATAATGAAAAATTTAAGATTAAACTAGAAGAACAAAGAGTTATAAGTGATAAAGATATACATCATTTGATCGCTATGCAAACTCATAACAACAGTTCAAAAAAGTTATTTCATAAATTTTTACTAAAACATAAAAATCTAGTTCACATAAGAAGCCTTGTAGATAACAAAAAATATAGCTTTAAACAAATACTAGACTACTACTCAGAACTTAATTCTATACTGCTTGAAACTGTAGTTGAAAATACTAAAGCAGCTACTTTAAATAAAAATAATAATATTATGCAAGCATATATAAATTTTTTATATCTAAAAGAGTATGTAGGCATAGAGAGAGCTTTAGGTGTCATCATATTTTCAAAACAGAAAATTGATAACAAAACTCTGTATAAATTCCTAAGCTTATTAGAGCTGCAAAAATTTAATAAAAAAATGTTTTTACAAAATATTGATTCAAAAATATATCTTCTATATAAAAAATTTCATAAAAACAGTTCAATATTTAATCAAATTTCAGATATTGAAAAAAAACTAGAATCATGCAATGATAACAATATATCAATTAAACCTATAGACTGGTACAATGCTATTACTATCAAAATAGACCACCTATCTATGTTCTCAAAAAAAATAAAATATGAGATTGAAAAAAATATATTAGATGAAAAGAGAATATCAATCTACATCTTTATTGGTTCTATAATCTTAACTAGCTTAAGTATTTTGTTTTTTATAATACTTATAAGAAATATATTTGGATTGCTAAAGCAAGAAAAAAATCTAAGAACAATACTAGACCAATATGTAATAAATGCACAGATTGATACTAACACCAATATCAAAGAGGCTTCAGAAGCATTTTGTTCAATATCAAAATATAACAAAACAGAACTTACAAATATGACTATGACTCAACTGTTAGATATGTCTGAACAGGAGTCTATAGTAGCTGAGATAAAGAAAAACCTAAAAAACAATTCTAAATGGAGTGGTAAACTAAAAAATATAGACAAAGAGGGACATATCTACTACACCTTTGCAAGCATAGTACCACTAGCAGATGATAGATTTTTATATATTAACTTAGATATAACACAAAGTGAAAATCTTCTTTTAAAACTAAAAGAGGAGGAGAAAAAAAGAAAAATTCAACAACAGATGTTACAATACCAATATAGACTCGCAAAGATTGGAGAAACACTAAATATGATTGCTCATCAATGGAGACAGCCTCTTAATGTCATCTCTCTAACTACAAGTATTATAAAGTTAAAGGCACAACAAAATATATTGGATAATAAATTGGCTATTGAACTATCGGACAAGATAAAATCATTTGCAATGCATTTAAGTCATACTATAGATGATTTTAGAAATTTTTATAAACCAAACAAAGAAAAAATCCTAACTGATTTTAAATCTATTATGGAAAAGATAGATTTTATAATGAAAGACTCTTTAGAACAAAACAATGTAACTTTAAAAATCGATACTAAAGAAGTAACTACATTTAGTAGTTATGAAAATGAGTTAAAACAGGCCATCATAAATATAATCAAAAATGCTGAAGAAGCTCTTGTTAATAACAACATAAAAAATCCTACAATAATGGTTGAGATAGATAAAAAGAGTATAATTATATCAGACAATGCAACAGGGATTGACAAAGATATAGAAGAGAAGATATTTGAACCATATTTTTCAACAAAATATGACAAAAATGGAACAGGACTTGGACTATATATGTGCAAAATTATAGTTGAAGAACACTGCAAAGGGACACTCTCCTTGATAAACAGTCCAAGTGGTGCAACATTTAAAATTGATTTAGGAAAGAAAAATGATTGATTTAAATACGGTAATAGACCAATCTAAAGATCTAACTCTACTATATGTAGAGGACGATAAAGATACTAGAGAAATTACTCAGCTAATTTTAGAAACATTTTTTAATCATATTATTGTAGCAATAGATGGTGAAGATGGTTATCAAAAATACAAAGAAAATGATATTGATATAGTCATAACAGACATCAGTATGCCTAAGCTAAATGGACTAGAACTATGTAAAAAAATAAGAAATGACAATATAGATATATCACTAATAATCTTAACTGCCCACAACGAAGAAAACTTTTTTATGGAGAGT
Source organism: Sulfurospirillum sp. (assembly GCA_026987955.1). Classification (GTDB taxonomy): domain Bacteria; phylum Campylobacterota; class Campylobacteria; order Campylobacterales; family Sulfurospirillaceae; genus Sulfurospirillum_A. The sequence continues at coordinate 17,367 of JALSME010000097.1, read as the reverse complement.
ATAAAAGTAAAAATAGATGGTTATCTTTTAAAACCAATTGACTTTGAAGAGCTATCGGAGCTCATATATACAGTTACAAGAAAAAATAAATTTTTATATGAATCTAAAAAAAGTATGCATCTTCTAAAAGAGTACCAAGAAGCGACCAATCTTGCATGTATCGTTTCTAAAGCTGATACAAAGGGGGTTATAACATATGTCAATGATACATTTTGCAATATATCAGGCTATCAAAAAGATGAACTAATTGGAAAAAATCATAATATAATAAGACATCCAGATAACCCAAAAACTATTTTTAAACAGATATGGAATAGAATAAAAAAAGAAAAAAGCCCATGGGTAGGTATAGTTAGAAACATGTCAAAATCAGGTAAAAGCTACTATGCAGATAGCCTGATTAAGCCTATACTAGATATGGATGGCAACATTACTGAGTACATCTCCCTTAGACATGATGTAACTGAAATAATGAATCCAACCAAACAACTAAATGATGCCATAAAAAATGCAACCAATCCAATACTTGTATATATTAAACTAGAAAGCTTTGATATGATTGAGGATTTTTTTAGTAATGAAGATATTGAAAATATAGAAGATAAATTTTGCACTCTTTTAGAGACAAAAATGTCAAACTACTATAAACTTGATAAAGTTTATCCTTTAAAAAATGGTGAATTTGCACTTTTAGTTGAGTATCAAAATACTATAGAAAAATTAATAGTACATCTACAAAGAGTTCAAAATAGTTTCTCAAATGAAAAGATTGATATCAATAATTTCTCTTTAGACACACCTATCATGATAAGTCTTGTTTATGAAGGAGAGAACATCTTAGAATCTGCAAAAATTGGTATTAAGAAAATTTTAAAAGAGAGAAAAAGATTTATAGTCTCCAACGGCCTTGCAGATGCAGAGTTTGAAATTGCCAAAAACAATCTTAAAACAGTTTCTATTATAAAAAAGGCTCTTGATGATTCAAAAATAACATCATATTTTCAACCTATTATAGATAATAAAACACAAAAGATAGTAAAATATGAATCCCTTATAAGACTCATAGATGACAACAACAAAGTGCTTACACCATTTTTGTTTTTAGATATCGCTAAAAAAACTACATACTATGGGAAGATTGTTGATTTGATTTTAGAAAATTCTTTTAGTATGCTTGAGAAATGTAATGTAGATATTTCAATCAATCTATCTACAATAGATATAGATCAGCAAGATATAAGAAAAAAAATCACAACTCTACTCAAACAATCTGGAAAAGATTCTTCTAGGATAGTTTTTGAACTTTTAGAAGATGAGAGTATAAAGAATATAAACAATCTAAAAGAGTTTATATCAATGATAAAGAAATTTGGAGCAAAAATTGCCATAGATGATTTTGGATCAGGATACTCTAACTACCAAAGGCTTGTAAATTTTCAACCGGACATACTAAAGATAGATGGTTCACTTATCAAAAACATAGCTTCTAGTAGTTACTCATACTCCATAGTCAAAAGTATCGTAACCTTTGCAAAAGAGCAAGGAATGCAAACTATTGCAGAGTTTGTTGAGAATGAAGAGATATACAATATCGTCAAAAATCTAGAAATTGACTTTTCACAAGGGTACCACTTTGGTAAGCCAGAAAAATTTATTTAAAACTATAGCTATTTTCTGTCTACTTATGACACAAATGCTATCTTTTGCTTATGCTAAAGAAGATATACATATAGCAATAGGTATTGATATGGCTCCTTTTATATTTGGTAAATCATCAAAAAAAGGAATCAATCCTGATATCATCACTGAGGTATTTAATAACACTCCATATAAACCTATTTTTATTCAAAAACCTAAAAACTATCTTATTGAAGCACTACATGAGGACAATATCATTGATGCTGTTGCCTCAATAACAATTAAAGACAAAAACCTTTTTCAAAGTGATCCGTTTATCTCTTATAAAAACTATGTAATAACAAGAGAAAAAGATCATATAAAACTAAATACTATAGAAGAACTCTCTACAATAAAATTTGTATCTTGGAAAGAGTCATACTATGATTTAGGTGAGAAATTCTATACTCTATATAATCCAGTTAATGGGACACAAAAAAAATCTTACAATGAAAACTATTCACAAAAAGAAGATATAGAGATGTTTTTCTCTAAAAAAGTTGATGCTATTATTATAGATAAAACTATATTTAACTGGTACAAAGTTCATTTTAACAATAATAAAAAATATGTTTTTCATGATATATTTAAAAAAAGTCATGATTATCCAGTAGTATTTAGATCAAAAAAAGTACGAGATATTTTCAACAAAGAACTCAAAAAACTCAAAAAAAGTGGCAGATATAAGCAGATAATAGAATTTTATAAAAAAACAGATATGCAAAAGCTAATAAACTATGCAAATCTTATTGGCGATATATCTAGTAAATTTGTTTTTGAAAGAAAAGATAAAGAGCTTAAAAAAATACTAAACATACTATTTGTACATCGTAAAATAAAAAGTATACAAATAACCACAATAGATGGAAAAATATTTTTAAATCTATCAAAAAAATTAAATCAAAATGAAAAAATCTACTCTTCAAATTTTATAAGAAAAAAAATATATTATAAAACTGGAAATGACATCGAAGAAGTTGGCACTTTAAAGATAACTTATACCCAAGATTTATCGCTCCAAAACAGTATCTTAATCCCGCCTCTGGAAAGTTATGAAAAGTTGAGTGATTATGATAGATTTATCATCAACAAATCGTACAAAAATCTCAATTTAAAAAAATCTATACTATTAAATAAACAAGAGATAGACTATATAAATAGAAAAAAATATATTACAGTCCACAACGAGACAAATTGGGCACCATACAATTTCAATGACAATGGTATACCAAAAGGATTTGTTATTGACTATTTTAATATACTTGTAAACAGGCTAAATCTAGATATAAAATACATATCTGGACATAGTTGGAGTCAGTTTTTAAACATGATTAAAACTGAACAGATTGATGTACTATCAAACATTGCCAAAACAGATAAGAGAGAAAAGTATATTAACTTTACAAGTCCATATATCATCTCAAAAAAAGCTATATTCTCCAATATACCAAATATTAAAAACTTTTCTGATTTAAGAGGAAAAACTATTGCTATACCAGAAAAATTTTATCTTCAAGAGTATATAGAGAAAAAATATCCCGATATAAAAATAAAGACTTTTAAGGATATACAGGAGTGCTTATACGCACTTGTAAACAATAAAGCAGATGCTCTTATAGAGAACTATGCTGTTGTAAACTATCTAATCAAAAAAAATGGTCTAGATATTAAATACACCTACATTCAAAATGATGATGAATTGACTTCTAAAATCAGAATTGGGGTTAGAAAAAGTCAAACAATTCTAAAAGATATACTACAAAAAGCACAAAATAGTGTAACAAAAAAAGAGATTGAAGAACTCAAAAACAAATGGTTTAGCCTAGAGAGCGTACTTAAAAAAAAGGAACTATCAAAAAGAGAACAAGAATACCTAAAAAAAAGAGCTAGTGTCAATGTATGCACAAATCCAAACTGGAGACCTATTGAGTTTAGTGAAGATGGTAACCCAAAAGGGATAAGTATTGATATATTAAAAATAATATTAAAAAAACTAAACTTAAAACCAGTTTTTATACAAACAAACTCTTGGCTAGAGTCTCAAGAATATCTGAAATTTAAAAAATGCGATATATTGGCTTCTGCAATCAAAACTCCTTCAAGAGCAACATATGCAAACTTTTCTAAGCCATTTGCTAGCTATGACTTAGCTATAATCACTAAAAACAATAGACCATCTATATATAACTTTTCTACAATTGCCACAAAATCAATAGCTAGAAAAAAAGGCTCTGGTATAGCTGAGATGGTCTTAAAAGAGTACCCAAATATAAAAACTATACTCACTCAAAATATGTATCAAACATTTGAACTAATCGAGAATGAAGAGGCTTATTTTACAGTAGCAACTCTTCCTGTCTTCTTATATAATCAAAAAAAATATAGTTTTAATCACATACAGGTTTCTGGATACTATCCTGCTAAAGCAGATTTAAGAGTTGCTGTTAGAAATGATGATAAAATACTTCTTAATTCAATCAATAAAGCAATAGACTTGATATCAGATGATACAATAAAAGCTATCAATGAAAAATGGACATCTCAAAAAGTTATAAAAAAGATAGACTATACGATTGCTTTTATTGTTTTGATTATATCTTTAAGTATTATATTATTAATCTACTATGCATATAAAAAGCAACAACTATTAAAAGAGAAAATAGAAATCCTAAACAGAACACTAGAAAAAAAAGTTGAAGATGAAATAGAGAAAAATAGAGAAAAAGAGAAACTTATGCTTCACCAAAACAGACTTGCACAGATGGGTGAGACTATATCACTTATAGCACATCAATGGAGACAACCACTCAATATACTATCTTTGCTAAATCAAAGCACATATATAAAATATAAAAGAGGTACTATAGATAATAAGGCTATGGAGGAGTTTCAAAAAAAATCTAAAACTCTTATAAAAAATATGTCAAAAATGATAGATGACTTTAGAAATTTCTTTAAACCTACTAAAAAAATAGAAAAATTTTCTATCAACACTCTTATAGATGATACTATACTTCTTATCAAGCCAAATCTTGACAATAACCATATACAACTATCTTTGCAGGTTAATGATAACTTTTATATTGATGGTTACAAAAATGAATTGGGACATGCAATACTAAATATACTAAACAATGCAAAAGATGCCCTAATAGAATCAAATAAAGAAGAGAAATGGATTCACATACTATTAGAGATAACTAAAAATGGTGAAACCCTTATATCGATTGAAGATAATGCAGATGGTATTCCAGATAACATAATCAAAAAAATATTTGAACCATATTTTTCTACAAAAGAGAAAAATGGAACCGGTCTTGGTCTGTATATGACAAAGATAATTATTGAGAAACATATGAATGGTTATATAAAAATTGATTCTAGTGAAAATGGTAGCAGATTTGATATTTTTTTAAAGGAGGTACACTAGAGATGCTTAAAGATATTACACTTTTAGTTGTAGAAGATGATCAATATGCTCACAAATTTTTTCAAAATATTTTAAAAAATAAAGTTAAAGAGTACTATGAAGCACAAAATGGTGAAGAAGGACTAAAAATTTTTAAAAATAAAAACCCAGATATCATAATAACAGATATAAATATGCCAATACTTCACGGTATAGATATGATAAAAGAGATAAAAAAAATAGACTCGGAAAAAAATATAGTTATTATATCAATGCATGATAGTAAAAGTATTCTTTTAGATGCAATTGAACTTAAAATAGATTATTTTATAAAAAAACCTATTGATATAGTTGCGTTGTTAGAAAAATTAAATAAAATAGCAATGGATATCAAAAATAGGATAAATCTTAAAAAACAACAACTTATTGATTATAGTAATCTACATAAACTAGCTCACTATGATGCTCTTACAAATATTCCAAATAGGCATATGTTTGAAATCAGACTAAAAGAGATTCTAAGCAAAGCAAAAAGGCATGAGAATCATTTTGCACTATTTTTTATAGATTTAGATAACTTTAAATATATAAATGATACTTATGGGCATTTTAGTGGAGATGAAGTGCTCAAACATACAGCACAAAAAATTAAACATATCATAAGAGAAGAAGACACCGTATATAGAATAAGTGGAGACGAATTTTGTATTATTTTAGAATATGAAAAAAATAATTACATACTTGAATATATAGCTAAAAAAGTACAAAATATTGTTCATGAACCTATAGTATCAAATGATAAAATACTACAGATTAGCTGCAGTATTGGTATATGCAAATATAATAAAAATATTAAAACATGCAAAGAAATGATAGAACTTAGTGATAATGCCATGTATATAGCAAAAAAATCTGGTAAAAATAGGTACTTTATTGTATAAATTCAAAATCTTTTTACATAACTATGACAATAGGGTATTTTACCAGTTTTCTTATAGTAGTATTGGTGATAATCCTCAGCAACATAAAACTCCTGTTTGTCTAAGATTTTTGTAGCAACACTTAAGCCATTGGATTCTAGTTTTTCTATCAAATTTTCTACTATTTTTCTCTCTTCATTATCTGAAACAAATACTGCTGAGAGGTACTGGCTTCCCCTATCAGGTCCTTGTCCATCTCTTTGAGTTGGGTCATGAATCTCAAAAAATAGCTTTGCTAATGATTCATAAGTAATTTTTTTAGGGTCATACTTAACCTCAACAACCTCTAAATGCCCTGTATCTTTATAACATATATCTTGGTAAGTTGGGTTTTTTGTATGTCCGCCCATAAAACCACTAAGTGCATCTATGACTCCATCTTCAAGATTAAAAAAGTACTCAACTCCCCAAAAACAGCCACCTGCAAAGTAAGCTAGTTTGGTTTCAGATGATGCTGGAGTAAAATCTAAGCTTATTGAGTTGACACAGTGTCTGGTGTTTTTAGCAGTAAATCCCTCACCCTCAAAAACATGTCCCAAGTGTCCGCCACATGCTCTACATGTAATCTCAACACGCATGCCATCACTATCTAGAATTCTCTTCACTGCTCCTTCTATCTCTTCATCAAAACTAGGCCACCCACAGCCTGAACTAAACTTGTTTTTTGAACTATATAGAGGAGTATTGCAGCGTCTACATGTAAAGATACCATCCTCATAAAAGTCGTTAAATTTTCCACTATATGGTGCTTCTGTTCCTTTGTGTTCTATGACTCTTTCTTCTTCTTTTGTTAGCTTATTTAAGTCCATTTATAAACCTTTTAAGCAGTGAATCACTACACTTTCTGTAGTTTATATGTCCATCTCTTCTAAAGTATGCAGTGAGTTGAGATTTTGTTATCTCTAAGCCATCTTTTTCAAATATTTTGATGATGTCTTCATCTTTTAGATTTAGAGCTATTTTTAGTTTTTTAAGTATAATGTTATTAGAAAAGTATATCTTCTGTTTTTTAGCTTTTTTGTCACTTGGTCCTCTTTTATAGATGATAAAACCATTTAAAAACATCTCAAAGCCCTCATCACTTAACAGTACAAACTTCTCGTCACTTGGCTCTCTTAGAATATCATCTACATCATCTTGTGTTATCTTTTTATCTACTAGTTTGTATGATTTTAGTATATCAGTCTTACTAAGTTTTAAAGAATTCATTAGAAGACTTAGTTTATAATTATTTGTCATTTTCATCCCCTATTTTGATTGTTTTTAAATCTTTAGCATCTGATTCCATCCACTCTTCTCCTTGAATCTCTCCATCAACTATATCTTTTATATTTTTTCTCATATACTTTCCCTTTGCAGTAACTGCTACATCTCCATTTGGTAGTATAAGCTTTCCTATACCTTCAACAAGCTTACCCCTATCATTAGTAATCTTTGCTATAACTTTTAACTCTACATTTAGAGGAACTGGTTTTCTGTATCTCATAGTAAGCTCAACAGTTACACCAAAACTATCTTTGCCATCTTTTATCATCATAGCCCTACCAATAGTCTCATCAAGTATAGTAGCACTTATACCTCCATGAAGTACATTTGGATAACTTTGTAGCTTTTCGTTTGGTGTAAAAATACCTATCACCTCATCGCTACTAGTTTCATAAAATTTTGTTTTTAAGCCTAAATCATTCTCTATGCCACATACAAAACAGTTTTTTGAAATATTTTGTCTATTTACTATGTCAAATTTCATCTAAAACTCCATGGAAAGTTATCTAGGATTATACCATTATTTTTTGAACCAAGACCATATATAGTAGCGTAGCAACAAATATACTTAAAAGTGCATTTTTATACTTTATATGTAATAGACCTGCTACTACAATACCTATCAACTCTGGAATACCATAAGGGTAAAGCTCCCATGAGACATCTTTTAGTGCATAAAAAACCAGGATTACCATAATCATAACAGGCATATTCCACTCAATATACTTTATAACAGCAGAAGGTTCCTTTTTTCTAAAAAATATAAAAGGCATAATTCTTGTAAAGTATGTCATGATAGAGGCTACTAAGATTGCACCTACGAGATAGCTAGTTTCCATCTTCTAGTGCTCCTTTAAACAAAATCAAAACAGTAGCCGCAAGACCTAAAGAGAGTATCAGCATCTTATCCGATGGGAAGATTGTCATACCTATAAACCCAATCACAATAGATATCAAAAAAGGTTTATGCTGCTTACTTTTGTTATACAAGTCAATAGAAAGAACAACAAAAAGTGCAGTAAGAGAAAACTCTATGCCCTTGTAATTAAAAGGCAAAATATTTCCCAAAAGAGCGCCTATCACACTCCCTATAACCCAGTAACTTTGGTTTAAAGCTGTTATGATTACATATGCTCTTTCTCTTTCCTCTTCTTTAATATCATTTGTTTTTAGAAGTGCAAAAGTTTCATCAGTCAAACCAAATATAACATAATTTTTCTTCCAAGAGAAATTTTTCAATGCACTTATCATTGAGAGTCCATAAAAAGTATGCCTAAGATTTAGTAAAAATGTAGCGACCCCTATTTCAAGTATAGTAGCATGTGAGGCAAACAACCCAAGAGCTAAAAACTGCCCTGCTCCTGCAAAGATAAACACAGACATAAAAAATGCATAGTACCACGGAATAAGCATATTTGAAAGCAAAAGACCAAATGCCATACCCAATGGAATATATCCCATAAGAACTGGAATTGTCATCTTAAATATAGAAAAAAAACTCACTGCTTTAGGTACTTATTTATATATTCTTTTCTATTATCATGCTTTTCTATCGTCTTTTTTGGTGGAGGATTGACACTTTTTACATCATCAAAATATATAGTGTCAATCGCAAGTATAACCAAGATTATAATTATAACTGGTAGTAAAATAAGCATTACACTAACTACCTTTTAAGCTGATTTACCGTCTGTAGCATCTCGTCACTAGTAGTAATGGCTTTTGAGTTTGCCTCATATGCACGCTGACCTGTAATCAAATCTGTCATCTCTTCAACAAGTTGTACATTACTCATTTCTACAAACTGCTGCCTTGTTTGACCAAGTCCATTGAGACCAGGTGTACCTGTTATTACATCTCCTGATGCAGAAGTGTTTAAGAAGTTATTATCTCCCAAAGAGTGAAGTCCTGCTGGGTTAACAAAGTTTGCAAGTTCAATCTGGCCGATATCTGTCATGTTTGTTTGACCTGCTTGAAGAACAGATATAGTTCCATCCGTTCCGATAGAAATCTGTGTAGCATCTTCAGGAACTGTAACTTCTGGGAGCATTTTATAGCCATCTGAGTTTACAATGCTGCCTTGTGAATCTAGTTTAAAAGATCCATTTCTAGTATATGCTGTTGTTCCATCTGGAAGTTGAATTTGAAAAAAACCTTTTCCTGTTATTGCCATATCCAAGTCATTGCCTGTTTCTTTAAAGTTACCTTGAGTAAACTGCTTTGCAATTGCAGTTGGACGAGCACCAAGACCCACTTCTATACCTGTTGGCGAAACTGTAGTGGCACTTGTTGATGTTCCTGCGTACTCCATAGTTTGATACATCAAATCTGCAAACTCAGCTCTTTGTTTTTTATACCCAATTGTATTTACATTTGATATATTGTTTGAAGTTACATCTATTTGTGTTTGCTGAGCTATCATACCTGTTGCTGCTGTGTAAAGTGAACGTATCATTTTATTTCCCCTTTTTGCTCGAACAAAGTCCGAGTAAAATTCCTCGTGACTGAAGCACGAAGTAAACTTCTGTATTTTTCATTTTTTATCCTTATACTCTTGTTTGTGCTAATTTATTTATTGCGTCTTGATTCATATCATTCATATGTGAAGTCATTACTTTTTGGTACATCTCTACCATACGCTGTGCTTCAATAAGTCCTACCATCTCTTTTACTGGGTTTATATTGCTCGTCTCTAAAAAACCTTGCGCTACTACATCTGCATTTTCTAAGTCAGTTAAGTCATTAATATCTTTAAACTTATAGAGGTTAGTTCCCTCTTTTTGTAGTGATTTTATGTCGTTACTTTGTGCTATAAACAGCCTTCCTTGAGGTATCTCTCCTGTTTCTAGCCCCTCAGCAATATTGGCTGAGTATATATTACCCATCTTATCTACTGTAAATGTACTATCTTGTTCTATTTTTATATATTTTTTATTCTGAAAGTAACTTGCTGGAACTACGGGAAAACCCTCTTTTGTTGTTAGTGTTCCATCGTTGTCTATAACAAATGATCCGTTTTGAGTAAGTCTTAAGCCATCAGGAGTATCAACCATAAAAAAAACATCTTCTCTTTTTAGAGCAAAATCAAGTTGATTTCCAGTAGCTTTTAACCCACCTTGCCTAAACTCAATATACTGTTCACTTACTTGAGGAACTCTGTCTATAGAAGCATTTAAGTATTTAGCTGCCTCTTTAGTATGATTTTTAACTGGCATATCTTCTTGATAGTCTTGAAAAATCCTTTTAAAATCACCTATTACAACATCATCTCTCTTAAATGCATTTGTGTTTACATTAGCAAGATTATTAGATATAACATCAAGTCTGTTAAACTGTGTAACCATCGCCCCTGTTGTTGTATAGTATCCGTTTTGCATTTTTAGTCCATAAATTTTAGTTACTTTATATTAAGCAACTAGCGTTCCAACTAAATATTTGCTAATTTAATAAGCTTTATTTCATAGTCTATGTTAAGTGCATTAGTGCCTTTTGCATTAACTCTATATGGTAGTTTTCTTGATAATTTATAAAGTCAAAAAACTTAGATAACTCTTTATCTTTTACTGCAACTGATAGCTTTATACACTCTTCTTTAGCTGCTCTCTCTTCATCTATACCATCTAACAAAAATTTCTTTATGTCAGCTTGTTTATAGAGTGAAGGTATGATAGTTCTAGGAATTGTTAATATTCCCATATGTGCTTGCATATTTCCAAAACATTTTAAATGGTACATAGACTCATCTATAAGATCCTGATAAACATTATAAAGAGTTAAGTTTTTTGTATAATTTTGCATATAAGCATATATCATTATTAGCTCATACTCCTTATAGCCCTCTTCAAATAAAAATATATTCAACGCATCTGTTGAGCTTTTACTAAGATCTTTATTTTTATAGATTCTATTTCTATCAAAGGCATAAATCTTCTTATTTGAATCAAATTTAATAAACTCTTCTAAGCGCTCTAAAAAATAGTTTTCATCACTATTCATTCTCATAAAAAGAGCACTCTCCATGCTATATTCTCTCTTTATTTCCAAGATTTCATCTCTTAGAAACTTAAAAAACTCAAGGTTTGACTCTTTTTGTATATCTATACATTTTTTTTCGTAATCATATTCTATATTTTTTTCAAGAAGAAGATTTGACAACCACTTTAAGTGTCTAAATTCAATTCCTGCCATATCATACAGTTCACTCTTTATGGTTTCATTCGAGATAGCAAAAGAAGCAAAAAGTATTTTTAACCATAACTCATGTTTTTTTTGATATATTTCACTTAGTTTCATTTTTTCATTCCTCATTATCAGGCTCTTCACAAGATATATTAAGCTCTAATTTACACATATCTTCAACAATTTCACTCTTTTTGTGCTCTACATGTAAAACAGCTGCATCAAAAGCTTTTATAATCATGCCAGAACAAGCTTGTTGCTTAAGTGGAGCATTTTTTATTTTCTCACTCATCATGCTTGCACTACTCTTTGCATAGTCTAAACTTTCACCACTTATCATCTCAGTAAACATAGACCCTGCTATAACAGTATCTTGACAAGCATTACAAGAAAATTTAATGTCTTTAATAATCTGACTTTCATCAATATCCAAATAAATAAGTGCAAACTCATTAGTTTTAGTATCTATACCCATACCAACACCACTAGCTTTATCTATTTTTCCATAGTTTCTAGGGTTCATCATATGGTCTAAAACTTCGTCTGTTATATCTCTTATTTCTTCATTATTTACATTTTCCATATTATATATCCATCCTAAATCAAACTAACGCATAATAGGAACTTAAAGATTATGCCTCTTTAAGTTCCCCGTAGGGCATCTCTATTTTATTCACTCTCTTCGCTAGATAACCTCAAGAATGAACAAAATAGAAACGCTGTTATGTGTTAGTTTGATTTACGATGGGTATACCTTTAGCCCAATTTATACAATATAATTCATTAAATTAAGTCTATTTAGAAAGTGAAGTAATAATAAGAGGTTATCACTAAACCTCTTATTAAATTATTTTGTAAGTTGAATCTTTACATCTCCAAGATGCATAGCATTAGATATCAAACCACCATCTTTTATCCATGATTTAATACCACCTTTTAAAACGTATAAATTTTTAAATTTATACCATTTTGTAAGAGTTGCAGCGCCAAGTATCGCTCTATGGCCTGATCTACAAACCAATACATAAGTATCATTTGGTTTTAAAATCCCTTTTTTAACAGCTGCATACAAAACTCCACGAGGTACACTTACTGTATTTTTATATACAATTTGCCCTGCATATTTCTCAGCACCCTCTCTAACATCTAATATCTTAAAGTTTTTCTTCTCTTTTATTCAACTCTTCATATCTTGAACTGTAATAAATTTTACATATTTTAAAGCATCTTCTTTCTGTGCTTTAACACCATCAAGAGGGTTATAAGTTCCACCAAAAAGGGAAGAAACAAAAAAACCTACTAACAACAATCTAACTAATATTTTCATATTATTTCCTTATATTTAATATAATATAATTTTATCATAATAATCTTTAAAATTATCTTTTAAAATAGAATATTTTTACAGCTAAAAATTCATATTTATAACTTTTTCATAGTCTATTCCGCTAGTAAAGTAGTAGTTTGCTTTTGCAATCTCATAATTGTTTAAAGCTTGTATATAGAGTGCTCTATTTGTTGTTTTTTTGCTAAGAGCATCAAGATAGGCTATATTATCAACAATTCCATTTTTATATTTTGTTAGAATTATTTCATAAACACTATCTCCCATCTCCATTGCACTCTTTGCTGATTTTATTTTTATCATTTGTGTTGAAAGTTTTCTCTTTGCAAGATTAAATGCAATTTTCTCTTTTTTCATCTCATAATTTAACTGCTCGTTTTTTGCTAATTTAGCCAACATTGCTGACTCTTTTTTACTTGCTGTAGAACTATCATACAAATTTAGTGAAAAACTAATCATAAATTGATTTTGAGTATCTGGTAAGTCTTTTAAAATAGACTCATTATAGTTTCCATAATGATAAATACTCACACTATCTTCAATTTTGATTTTTGGTTTTTTAGTAGCATTTACTAAACTTATATTTTCATTTATGGCTTGAATATTTTTTTGAAGAGACTTTATGTTGGAGCTTACTCTGTACTCAATATTGCTTACTTCAGGAAGTTTAGAATCATCTAAAGATGTAATTTTTACTCCCACTAAAAGAGATAGATTTTCATACAAAGAGTCTCTTTGATATTTTAAATCCTCTATAGTATAGTTATTTGATTCATACTCAGATTGAAGCTTTAAAACCTCATCAATAGTTACCATATTTATATCATATTTATTTTTTTCTCTTCTATACTCTGCTTCCAAAGATTTTGATTTTTCTTCATAAGATTTTATAGTTTCATCTACTGTTTTTATCTGAAAAAAAAGCGTAACTACTTGTAATAGTATCTCTTTTGTTGAATTTTTTACAGACAATTTTGTAGAGTCTAGCTCATATTTCTTCTGTTTTTTTATAGAGTTATTTCTGCCTCCATCATACAAATCAATACCAAATTTAATATAACCATTTGTTGTAGATCCTACTTGAGTAGAACGAACATCTAAATCTAATCTATTATAGTTTGCACCAATATTTATAGTTGGATTTAGTGTATTTGACACACTTTTTAAAGTCTGCTCTTTTGCTTGTATGTCATAATTCATTGATTTGATAGTTGTGCTATTTTCTAAAGCTACATGCATTATATCTTTTAGAGATGATGCACTTAAACTAAAAGGTATAACTGTTAGTAAAATTAATTTTCTATATAATGTGTTCATTTGGACTCTCTTCTACTTGAATTTTTTTATCTTTTATTGTCAATATCTTATCGCAAAATGGCAAAAGTCTATCATCGTGTGTAACCATTATAATAGTAACATTTTGCTCTCTTGTAATTTTTTTCAACATATTAACTACACTCACTGCTCTGTGTCGATCTAATGCAGCTGTTGGCTCATCTGCAAGTATTATTGCTGGTTTATTTGCTAAAGCTCTAGCAATTGCTATTCTTTGATTTTGCCCACCACTAAGCTCGCTTGGCATATTTTTTAACTTATCACTCATATCAAGATACTCTAGTAACTCTTTAACTCTAGCTTTCACTACGCTTTTAGACTCTCCATTTTGATAAGGAAGCAAAGAGATATTTTCTTCAATATTTAAAAAAGGAATAAGATAGTGGGCTTGAAATATAAAACCTATTTTTTTACGCCTAAGTTCTCTATCATCTTTTACTATCCATTTATTATCATAAACAACCTCTTCACCTATCTCAATTTTTCCACTTGTTGGCTCAAGCACACAACCTAACATCATAAGGAGCGTAGTTTTACCAGCACCACTAGGTGCAACCAAGGCTACAAATTCCCCTTTATTGAGTGTAAAACTAGCGCCATCTATAACAGTTACTTCACTTTCACCTTTGCCAAATTTTTTTACTAAATTTTCTATCTTCATTGATTGATTTTTACTCATAATCAGCCTCCTATCGCTTCAGATGGATCTGTTTTAACTACCTTATAGATACCAAACAGAGATGCAAATACAGATGAAATTAATATAACCCCAAAAAGGCTAAAAGCATCACTTGTCTCCAATACTATTCTCTTAGGAAAACCCCCTGCTATCATTCTAGCAAATACATTTCCCGAGACAAAAGCTAAAACGCCAAGCACTACTGTTTCTTGAATAATCATTTTAGATATTGTAAAATTTGAAATTCCAATAAGTTTTAATATGCTAATCTCTTTTATTTTTTCAAGGGTCATAGTGTATATAATAAGTGCTATTATAACAATAGAAACTATTATAAGTATTACTGTAAACATACCTATTTGCTTCGATGATTTCTTAATCACTTTTTCAAGCAATAGTTGTGTCTGCTGATCTTTTGTAAAGACTTTTTTATGCGTAGAATATTCTATATTTTTAGCTACTAATTTAGGGTTATAACCATCTTTTGTTTTTGCTATTATAGCATTTACAAGATGTGGATTACCTCCTTTTATGCCTCTACTTTCATCACTTCTAATTCTCTCATTTGTGTATGTAAATTGCAATACTTCTGCATCTTTTAAGCTTGTAAATATAAGGTAATCACCACCATTTGAGACAGTATTATCGGTAATTCCAACAACTTTGTACATATCTCTTCCTAGCTTTATCTGCTCACCAAGCTTATAATTTGTCTTTTTAGAAACCACAATTTCATAATGCTGTTTTTTTAATACTCTACCCTCTATAAGTTTTGCAGGGTCAATAACATCTATCTTTCCAAATGGATCATAGCCCACAAGCATCACTTTAAAATCACCATATTTGTTTTCCATTTGAAATGTTTGAAATGTTAACGCCTGTGCATACTTAATACCATTTTGGTATGAAATTTGATTTTTTAAATCTTCATGTACCTTTGATGTTTGAGCAAATGGGCCAAGGGTATCTTGTTGTACCACCCAAATATCTGCTTTTATATCATTAACTAAAACTTTTGCATCAAATACCATACCTCTATATACACCTATCATTATAATTACAATGCCCAAAAGAACACCTACACTAACAGCTGTAATCAAAAATTTATTGATAGAGTGAGATATGTCTTTATAAGCTAAATTAATCATGATAGATTTTCATACCATTACTTAGAGATTTTTTCTTTGGGTCAGGCACAACAAGTTTTGTATCGATACTCAAACCTTCTACTGCTACCTTTTTACCTTCATAAGCAAGTATTTTTAAATTTTTAAATTTTACCATATCGCCATCTAATGTCCATACTCCATTTTGTTCTTTATATATACTTAAAACATTTGTTGGTATTTTTAAAACATTTTTAAGGGTTGAAATATCTATTTTAACAGTAGCTTGCTCCTCTAAATAAAAAGGTATAGGCAGGTTATCAAATGCAACATCTATCTCCCTTTCATATGTTATAGAGTTATTTATAGGGTTAATATTTACTACTTTTCCTCTATATATCTTACTAGAAGAACGAAGTTTAATTGAAGCACTATCACCCAATTTTACCTTTCCACTTACCCTGGTATCAATAAAAGTTCTAACCCAAATATCTTTTGGATCTACAATCTCAATAAGTGTTTGATTTGGCATTACCATTTGATAATTGACAATACTTTTTTTCGTTACATAGCCACTTACTGGAGACTTAATGCTATACCTAGCAAGTCGCTGCTTTAAACCATTAACTACCGCTTCTAGCTGCCTTATTTGATCCTTTAAAGAAGCTATACGCCCATCAATACTCTCTATGTTAAACTTAGCTGTCTCTTTTGCAGTAAGATATTTTTGAAAATCTAAACTAGATATTGAGCGCAGTTTATATAGTTTTGAATTCTTTAAAAATAGCTCATTTTGATAGTCATAATTTACTTTCGCACTTTTTCTATCAATTTGTAATGATTTAATATCGTTTAAAAGTTTTAATCTAAGTGCATTTTGTTCATCTATTTTATCTTTCAAATCAACACTGTCAATATTTGCTATTTGAGTGTTTTTATCTATATATTCACCCTCTTCTATAGTAAAATTCAAAACTTTTCCACCATATAAAGTTCCTATTTTATAAATATTTTTTGCTCCCATATTCCCAACACCATTTACTCTAATATCTACATTACCTTTTGATACCTTTGCAGTTAAAAATGTATGTTTTGGAACATATACTTTTTTATAAAACACCATACCTGCGACAGAAATAATCAGTAAATAGACTAAATACTTAATATACTTTTTCATTTTTTATCCTACATTTATTTTTTAAAATTATATATTAAAGATGTTAACCCATTGTTAATCATGCAGTTTAATTGTTTTTTAAATAAATTTGGGTATAATATATACCTTTTTCACACCCATATTAGGAGCACATTCGCATGTCAACAAAAGAGCTTTATGCAAACTTAGAAGAGCTATTCAAGCAAAACGAAAAGGGAAATGTAACTTATGAAAA
>JALSME010000096.1 GCA_026987955.1 Sulfurospirillum sp. | reverse complement strand
ACATCATCTAATTCACTCTCACTCTCTACATGTAGACACTCTGGGTATCTGTTTAAAAACTCTTGATTGCGAGATAAACAGACTATCATCTCTCTCTCAGAGCATTTTGTTTTGTTTTTAGTATAGGTTTAAGAAGGTAGTCTAAAACTGTTTTTTTACCAGTGATAATATCCACACTAACAGTCATACCAACCATAATAGGTAGAGGCTTTTCTTTACTTCCAAGGTAGCTTTTGTCTGTTTTTATCCTTACGAGATAGTAGCTTTCACCCTTGTCATCTGTTATGGTGTCTGAGCTTATGTAAGTTAGTTTACCGTTTAACCCACCGTGTATGGAAAAGTCATAGGCACTAAACTTGACCATAGCATCTAATTGTGGTCTTAAAAAGGCTATATCTGAAGGTTTTATTTTAGCTTCAACCAAAAGGTTGTCTTGAGTTGGTACTATCTCTACAAGATCCATCCCTGGTTGGATGACACCTCCTATGGTGTTTACGAGTAGTTGTTGTACTGTACCGTTAACAGGAGAACGAACTAATGTTCTTTTAACTTTATCACTTAGAGCAGTGTTTGTTTGGTCTATCCTTGAAATCTCTGCTGCAACTTCGTTTAGCTCTTTTTTAGCTCTGTTTTTATAATCTAGTTTTATCTCACTTATCTTGTTGTTTGATTCTTTTATTTGTGATTTTAGTCTAGGTATTGCTAGTCTCGATGCCTCTAAGTCACCTTTTATGCCATTGAGTTGGCGTCTTAGTTGTAAAAACTCAACTTCTGAAACTAAGCCTTTTTTTACAAGTGGCTTAGTTATATCAATTTCATCTTGCATGAGTTTTAGTGTTCTTTTTTCCTGTTTTATTTTTGCATATAGTTCTGTTAGCTCTTGTTTTTTCTGTTTTATCTGCTCTTTTACTACATTTAGAGAGCTATTTAGTTGCTCTTTATTGCTCTCATATAAACTCTTTTCATACTCTATTTGTTTAGTTAATCCTTCTATTTGTTTATCGTCATACTTAAATGATTTGCCATTGGCTTCTGCATTTAGTCTTAAAAACTTAGCTTTAAGCTCATTTTGTCTTAGTTTACTCTCTTCAAATGAACTTGTAAAGTTAGTATTGTTGATTTTGAGTATAACTTGCCCTTTTTTAACTATATCACCTTCTTCTATAAGAATATCTGATACTATACCACCTTCAAGATTTTGTACAACTTGTAGCTGATGAGAAGGGATTATTTTTCCTTCCCCTCTTGTAATCTCATCAAGCTCAGCTTGACTAGCCCAAAGTATAGCCCAAATTAGTGCTAAAGCTATAAGCCATAAGATGTATTTGGATTTTTTTGGAGATTTTTGTAGTACAGCTTCACTTAGACTTGACATATACTTGAGGTCATCTACATCTAGTTTACCTTTGTGTAGCTCTTGTTTCCATGCTTTTGCCTCACGACTAGCTTTTTCTAAAGCTTGTATCTCTTCTTGTGTACTCATTTTGCACCTCCACTTTTACCTTGTAGTTGTGCTAGTACTTTGTTTCTCTCCCCATCTAAAACAACTTTTCCATTGTCAACTACTATGAGTCTCTCAACAAGTGAGAGGAGGGAGCTTTTATGAGTTACTAGTATGACTGTTTTGTTTTTCAAGTTTTGTTCTAAGAGCTTTTTTATTTTTGCTTCGGTTGTATTGTCTAATGAGTTTGTAGGCTCATCTAGTATCATGATAGGAGAGTCTAGTAAAAATGCACGCGCTATTGCGATAGACTGTCTTTGTCCTCCAGAGATCCCATCTCCCCGTTCATAAACTGGCATATCAAAGCCAAGAGGATGGGCATTTACGAACTCATCCGTTCCACTTAGTCTGGCAGCTTTTAGTATGCTAGCATCATCAATAGCAGGATACTTGTAAACTATGTTTTCTTTAACAGTTCCATTGAAAAGTACAACATCTTGAGGAACATAACCTATGTTTTTTCTCAAATCAACAGGATCGATTTGGTTTATATCTATACCATCAATCAGAATCGATCCTTCAGATGGCTCATATAGACCTAGTATCATCTTTTCTATAGTTGTTTTACCAGAACCATTTTTACCTATGATACCAACTTTTTCACCAGCTTTAATCTTAAATGACATTTTATTTAATGCACCCTTTTGAGCATCAGGATAGGAAAAAACTACATCTTGAAATTCTATATCACCTTTAATGCTCTCTCTTCTTACAAACTTTTTACCTTCAGGTCTCTCAACTGGCATTTGCATAATATTTTCTATAGTTTCATAGGCTGTTTTTGTCTGCTCATAACTAGCTGCAAGACCGACAACTTGCCCCATAGGAGCTATAGCACGAGAAGATAGTATAACAGAGGCAATAAGTCCACCCATAGTTAAATCCATCTCTTTTATCATGTATACTCCTATGACTACAACTATGACTGTATTTATCTGTATTAAGAAGGCAGTTACTGTGTTTATAGAGTTTGTTAAGATTTTTGTTTTTACACTACGGTTTGCTATCTCTCCGGTTGCCTCTTCCCAGTTCCACTGAGCTAAGCCTGTTCCACTCATTGTTTTTACTGTCTCCATGCCAGATAGAGTTTCTATGAGTATGCCGTTTTTGATAGCACTTGCTTCATAGGTACTTTCTATGCTTTTTTGGAGAGGGTCTTTTACAAAAAGCATATAGATTATGATTATAACAGATATAGTAATTGGAACGAAGACAATATATCCAGCTATGAAGTATATGACAGCCAAAAATATAACTGTAAAAGGTAAATCCACTAGAGCAGCTATAGTAGAAGATGTAAAAAAAGAGCGTATTGAATCAAACTCTTTTAGGTTGTTAGCAAAAGAGCCTATAGATTTTGGACGACTTGACATCTTTAGATCAAGCACTTTTTCAAATATAAGGGAAGACATGATAACATCACTCTTTTTACCGGCAACCTCTAAAAAGTAGGCACGAGTAAGTTTTAAAAACATATCAATTACATAGATAACAACAATTCCTATAGCTAAAACCCATAGAGTCTCAGTTGCATTGTTTGGAACTACTCTATCATATACATTCATAGTGAAGAGTGGGCTTGCCAAAACAAATAGGTTTATAACTATGGAAGCAACTATAACATCTCTATATATTTCACTAGAGCGACGCAAAGTTCCCCAAAACCAGTGAGTTTTCTTTTTGTCTATGAGGTAAGTTTTTGTTCTATCTTCTGAAACAAACTCTTTTTTTAAGTAAAAGCAGTAGCCTATGTATTGGTCTGACAAAATCTCAGTATCAACCCAGTTTTCACCAGTGTCCATCTCTGGAGATATGATTTTGACTTTTCCATTTTTTTCATCAAATTCTTCTAATATACAAGCTTTTCTACCTTTGAGTATAAGTATACAAGGTAGTACAAGAGGTGAGATTTCTTCAAGTGTTTTTTGAACCAAAGAAGATGTAAAACCAGCCCTTTTTGCAGCTCTTGAAAATAGAGCTTTTGAACCTTCTGTTGAAAAAAGCTCTATAGTGTGTGTATCGCCAGATACAGGTAAACCCTCAGTCAATGCCTCAGCACTATAAGGTTTGTTGTGTAGTTTTGTAAAAATCACCAAACATTCTAACAGCGGATCAGTAATCTTTTTTGATGGCATAAAAAATCCCTTGAGTATATAAAATATTATTTTATTTAAAATTAACTTAACTTCTCATATAATAGCATATGACAATATCAAAAATAGAGATAAAAACAGATAACTTAGAAACTTTGTGTGAGCCATTTTTGCAACATAATGAAGAAGATATTGCATCTAATGAAAACATGTCTTTAAAAATAAAAGCTTTTAATGAAATAGTAGCTGAATGCAAGGAAGAAGTTGAATCATCAGATATGCAACATAAAATTCATATTTTAAAGCTTCTGTATGGATTAGAGGTAGATAAGTATGAATTATATAGTTTAGATGACTATGTAAATGGTCAGATTGACAATATACATACTGATGTGAATGAGCGAAAAATCAACTCTATAAAG
Source organism: Sulfurospirillum sp. (assembly GCA_026987955.1). Lineage (GTDB taxonomy): Bacteria > Campylobacterota > Campylobacteria > Campylobacterales > Sulfurospirillaceae > Sulfurospirillum_A. The sequence continues at coordinate 6,116 of JALSME010000096.1, read as the reverse complement.
AGCATATTATTAGATATAAATAGTATCATAGATGAATTAGGTTTAGAGTATAAAAAGATATTACATATAAACTCAAAATGGTATAGATTTCAAGGTTCTAAGCTAAAAAAATTAAAAGAGGTATTAAAAAGGCTGATACAGTTAAAAGAGAAGTTAGAGTTAAAACTAGAGAGTGATTCAAGAAAGATGTCATTTATCATAATTGAAAACTTTTATAACTTATATATCTTTTTCTCTTTTTTAATAAGCTTAGCAATTCAAAGAAAAAAAGAGATTCTTCTTATAGAAATTGCCAATAGACTAGATAGATACTTAGGAGTTATAGAGCCATCTTTTGGAAATCGTTTTTTACACCCAGATGATATGATTTATCACTATGCTATGTATGAAATCAAAGAGTTAAAACAGAGTATTTTTACAGCTTTGGCTCCTCAATAAAAGTACCTTGCATTAGGTGTATAGGAATCTCTTTTAGATTATCACTTTCATTTTTACTTTCTACTGCTGTTGCGATGATTTTAATATCTAAAGCCGTTGTTAATACATTAAAAGATTCATAAGAGCTATTTTTACCATTATCATGCATATCGATATAGAAAGATTTGTTTGCTTTTATGTATGCTGGTTTTATATCTTGTAAGTAGTTTAGGCTTGCACTTGTTATGTCGAAGTTGTCGATTCCAAACTTGTAGTTGTATTTTTGAACAAGCTTTGCGAACTGTTTAAAGCTTTCTAAATTGTTTATGATAGCATGGTTACTTGATTCAAATGAGACATCTAAGTTTAGTTTAGTTGTATTTTTTAGTCTCTTTTCAAGCCAGTACATATTTTGACTGTCTTTAAGAAAAGATGATGCTATATTTATAGCGATGCTTGTACCTCTGTGTGTAAGTTTTAGTGCAATATCTATAACTTTTTTATCTACATCATTGGTTAGGTTTAGGCTATTTAGAAGTGGCATAAAGATCCTAGCTGGATATATATTACCGTGTTTATCACTCATCCTTAGATAAACCTCTTGGTGGTAAATCTTACCATGTTCATCTTTTACGGCTTGGAGTGCAAGTTTGATGCCATCTTCTTCTATAGCAGTTCTAACAAGCTTATGCCACTCCTCTTTTCCTAATTCCATTAGTGTTTCATCTTTTTTTATCTCATGGAAGTGCACATTTGTTGCATTTTTCATAATTGCAGTTGAGAGTGCAAAATCGGCACGAGCAAGTATGTCTTTTTGTTTGTCAGTTTCATTAAAGTATGTAGCACCTCCACATATGTAGAAGTCTCTAATCTTCCTTAGCTCATTAGGTAGTTCATCTTCTGCTTGAGTTAAAAAACTATTTACAATAACCTTGGCTTTTTTGTAGTCTGTTTTTGGTAAAATCATAGAAAATTCAGAATCTTTTAGTCTTGTAACTACTCTTTCTTCTACATCTTTTGTAGAGGCATAAAATAGTTCTGCTAGTTTGTTTATGTAGTTATTTAGTACCTTAAATCCAACTTCACTTTTTGCTTTATGAAAGTTGTGAATAACAAATATAACAAGTGTTCCACTAGAACTATCATCTTCTTGATTTAAAAGCGATGAAAGTCTAAGTGAAAAAAACTTTCTATTTCCCATACCAGTATCTTGGTCATTGTAAAGAAGATCATTATATTTTTTTACCATAAGTGCTTCATGCTCAAAGATATCTTTTACTTTTTTAACCATTTTATTCATAGCAATAATTACATTTCTAAATTCTATTGTGTATGGTAATTTATCTTGTATTATAAAATCATTTTTTGTTATAGCAATTGCTTGATGTTCTACACTCTTTAAAGATTTTAGTATAAAAGTTAGTACAAAGTATAGAAGAGTTAGAACTATAGAGACTAAAATTGCAAAAGTTTTTAACATACTTGTAAATACTGCCCAAAGTTCCTCATATGCATGTCCACTGTGAAGTTTTAAGCTTAGAACACCATACGGAATCCAACCAGAAGAAATCTGTGTTTGTGCTTCAGGAACTTGTAAATGAAAAGTTTTAACAAACCAGTCTGGCACATTTTTTACTTTGATATTATTACGATTCTCTATAAGAATTTTTCCGTCCATGTCTTTTAATATAATATATTCATAGTAACCTCTATCAAATATAGCATTTATCATTGTCTCCATTGTAGAAAGATTTTCTCCATCTTTTGGTATATTCATGCTTAAAGATAGCCCAAGAGAAGTAGCACTATCTTTTGAAGCAGTATAGAGTTGATTTTGTATAAAACTATTTGCCGAGTTAAAGTTTAGGTACATCACTGAGCTTATGATGAGTACAATAAATAGTGAAAAGATGATGGCTATTTGTTTAAAGAGTGTCATATTTTATTCCTTTTGATATCTTGTAGTAGTCTTGTCCATTTTTTGTTTTTTGCTACACCTGAAGGTACTTCTTTACCTAATCCTGTCTGTTTTGCAAGGTAGAGTGAATCTCCATTGAAGCTGTATATTGGAATGAGATCTGGTCTTTTTGTTGCTGGAAGTATTCGTTTGTTATAGTTATCTAAAACTAAAGGTACACTTCTTTTTGTTTCAAAATAGGTCAAAACCATGTGTGCAATTTTCTGTTTTGTAGCTTTAACATAAGAGAGATACATCTTTTTAGTAGAAACCCCAAGTTGTTTTAGAGTAAAGTACTTTGCCGTTGCATAATCTTCGCAATCACCCTTGTCTTTTCCTAAAAATTCAATTCTAGTTGCCCAGTAGTCTTTTACGCCCCATGTTTTCATGTCAGATTGGTATCTTACTTGGTTGAAAAACTGATTTACTTTTATAAGTTTCTCTTTTTCTGGGGCATTTTTTAGAGAGTTCATGAGTTTTACAAGAGCTTCAACTCTAGCTTTTGCAAATTGTCCATACTTTTTTTCAACTCTTTTTATTGTTTGTTTATCAATGAAAAAATCATCATTTGTTGCATATAATCTAAATGATGTGAAAAGTACAGTAGCTAAGACTGAAAATGTTATAGCTACTGAGATTTTCATATTAGTTTATAACTTTAAACTCTACTCGTCTATTTAGAAGTCTGCCTTGTTTTGTAGAATTATCTGCTATAAAGTTTGTGCTTCCTTTTGCTAAAATTACAATCTTCTCTTTAGGTATGCCTAACTCTATAAGTTTTTCTTTTACTACTTCTGCACGATTTTGTGAACGAATTAGATTTTTTATTGTTCTTCCTGAACTATCTGTATATGAGTGTAATTCTAGAGTTTTAAAATCCGTATTTTTTAGTTGTTTTGCATTTTCAACTAAAGTTTTCATAGCATCATCTGAAATTTTATTTGAGTAGATTATAAAGTTAATATTTCTTAGCTTTATATCTGTTATCTTAGGCTTTTCTGATTTTACTGGTGCTACTGGAGTAGGAGATGGCTCTATATAAGGAGCTTCTTCAATCTTTTCTTTTTTTACAATCTTTTCTTCTGCTTGATAACCTAGATTTGTCTCTGTATATTGGCAGTTATATTTGTCTAAAGATGTCTTATCTAAAGGGTTGTCACAAAGTACATTTCTTGCAAAATTGTCGTCATTAGTTAGGTCATCTTCTATACTTGTCAAGATTAGTTTTGATGGTAGAGTTGATTTGACAGTATAGAGAAGTTCATTAGTAGCATTTGCTATTTTATATTTTGCTAACATAAGATTGTATTTAGCCTCTATAAGTGTCTGTTGTGCACTATTGTGCTCTTTTTGTGCATCAAGAATTGCAAGTAAATCTCGTCTTCCTAAGCTATACTCTTCTACATAAGAGTCAAGTGTAGCTTTTGCTTCTGCAAGATGTTTTTCTAGATACTTTATTTGTGGTTTATAAACTTTATATGCCATATATGCTAATCTAGCTTGCTTTATAACATCTCTTTGTATTCTTCTTAAATTCTTTTTCTCTTCACTTAGTGATTCAAGTGCTTTTAATCTATTGGCTTCATCTGCTCCACCTCTATACAGGTTCCATCTCGCAACTAAACCTATGCTCATGCTTTTTTTTGTTTTTTCTACTCCATCTACATTGTTTTCCCAATCAGCACTCGCAACAGCATCAAGTATTGGATAAAATTCACTTTTTGCTTTTCTATACTCTTCTTTTTTAGCAATTATGGATGATTTTAGTGCTTTTATAGAAGGATTGTTTAGAAGAGCAATATATGAAGCTTCATTGATGTTTTTAGGAATTTCAAAATTTGTATTAGGTTTTATATATTCACTTCTATCAAAAAATCTACCAACAACAAAGTGGTACTGTGTAAGTGTATCTTCAAAGTTGTTTTGCTGAACTAGTAGGTTTGAATATGCAAGGTCAAGACGACTTTGAGTTTGCAATACTTCAGATTTTTTTCCTACTCCTGCATCCATCCTCTCTTGTATCTTTGCAAGCACATCTTCATGGTTTTGTACATTTTCTTCAAATAGCTTGGTTAAATCTCTTTGTTTTAAAACTTCTATATATGCAGTGATAGCATCTAAAGCCACTGTATTGGCACGATCTAGTACAGTATATGCTGCTTCAGATATCCTTGCTTCATTTTGTCTTATCTCACTTTGGGTTTTATAACCTCTAAATAGATTCTGTCTAAGTGTTAAGTTGTTTTTGTAATATGCTAAGTTAGAGGAGTCACTATCTTCTCTGTGAAGTTTTTCTTGTCCTATCTCTCCTCTATAGTCGAGTGTTGGGAGGTTATCAGATTGTGCTATATCTAAATCCTGTAGCACTTGCTTGTAAAAGTTTATCTGTCTATTTACATTAGGGTGAGCATCTACTGCACTATTTATTATGTTATATGGCTGCTCTGCTAGTAGGCTTGTAAAAAGTATTGCAAACAGTGTTGTTTTTTTTATCATTTAAGAAATCCTTTGTGATGTTATTGGTTTGATATACTTATTATATCATTTTTTTATTACGCTTTGCATAAAACTCTTTTTTAAAATCGGCAAATTTCTCATTTAGTATAGCCTCTCTCATCTGTTTCATAAGATTTAGATAGTAGTGTAGATTGTGCAAAGATGCTAGCCTAAAGTAAGTTAACTCTTTAGCACGAAAAAGGTGTGTCAAATAGCCTCTAGTGTAGTTTTTACATGTGTAGCAGGTACACTCTGGATCTATTGGGTTGTTATCTAGTTTAAATTTGGCTGCTTTTATGTTTATCTTTCCAAAAGATGTAAAAAGAGTACCATTCCTAGCATTTCTTGTTGGCATAACGCAGTCAAACATATCTACTCCACGCTCTACATTTTCTACTAAATCCTCAGGAGTTCCTACTCCCATGAGGTATCTTGGTTTATCTTTTGGCATAAACTGTGTTGTCCACTCTACTGTGTCATACATCTCTTGGTTTGCTTCACCTACACTAAGTCCACCTATAGCATAGCCATCATAATCTTCTAAAGAACAAAGCTGTGTTGCAGAGATTTTTCTTGCCTCCTTATCTGTACCACCTTGTATGATAGCAAATATATTTTGGTCAACTCCAATGCCTTTTTCTTTTTGACTCATATGGTACTCTATAGCTTCTTTTGCCCATTGTGTCGTTCTTTGAATACTTAGTGCCACTCTTTCTTTAGTGGCTGGAAGGGCGATTAAATCGTCAAGTATCATCATGATATCAGAGTTAAAATTGTACTGAATATCTAAAACTTTTTGTGGTGTAAAGTAGTGTTTTGAGCCATCTATGTGACTCTTAAACATAATCCCTTTTTCATCTGCTTTACTTATATCACTCAAAGAAAAGGCTTGAAATCCTCCACTATCAGTTAGAAAACTATTGGGAAACTTTGTAAAACCATGAAGCCCTCCAAAGTGTTTTATGACTTTATCGTCTGGTCTTAAGTAGAGGTGATATGTATTGCCAAGTATGATTTGTGCTCCTAAATCTAACATATCTTTTGCATCTAAACTTTTTACACTTCCCACCGTTCCTACTGGCATAAAAACAGGAGTTTGTATGGTCGAATGTGCAGTTTCTATAGTAGTTGCTCTTGCATTTCCATCCGTCTTATCTATTTTAAATCTCATTTTGCTATAATATCCTTTAATAACTGACCTTACGCACCATCTATATTTTTAGATAAAAGCAGAAGATATCAAATG
>JALSME010000095.1 GCA_026987955.1 Sulfurospirillum sp. | reverse complement strand
GTGTGATTTTACCTTTTAGCTTAGGTAGGATATTTAGCTATACACTTTTAGCAGTAATTGCTTTTTATAGCTCATTTTGGGTTAAGAAGATTTTAGATGATACCATTTTAGCTAACAGCTTACTTGGAGTAGTTACAGTGGGTATGGGTTGTTTTATCTTTTATAAAACTTTTCAAAAAAGCTCTACATGTAGAGCTCAAAAAACTTTTCTAAAAGACAAAAATGGATTTGGTTTTTTTATAATTGGAGCATTAATGGCTATCAATCCTTGTGCCCCACTTCTTAGTTTAGTAGGAGTTGCTATAAACTCTAAGATACTAGTAGACGCAGTTTTTAATGGTCTATTTTTTGGGATTGGTGCAGTTTTATTTTCAGTAGTTTTATATGGATTGATTTTTTCTAAACTCATAGTTGGTATGATGAGAGAGCTTAGAGCATATAAAATCTGGATTGAAAGATTAATGGCTCTGTTTTTAGTTGTTTTGGGCATACAAGTTATGATAGGAAATGTAGTACTTTAAAGGAGAATTTTGTGGTAGATTTTATAAAAAGAGATAAAAACGATATCTTTTCAAGGTCAATTTTGGGGTTTTTGTTTAAAAATCAAAAGTTTTTATTTACTCTTAGAGTTATAGTTTCAGGACTATTTTTCTATGCTATTTTTCTTGGGATTAATAATCCTGCAAAAGAAAATCTCTTTACAACTGCTCTTTTTTGGAGTATTTTTTGGTCATTTTTTATGGTTTTAACACTGCCAACTCTAGGAAGAGTTTTTTGTGGAATCTGCCCTCATGGCTTTTTAGGAAAGTATATAACAAAATTTGGTTTAAAAAAGCAGATGCCAAAGTGGATGCAAAACAGATTTTTAGGATTGCTTCTTTTGGTGCTAGGTTGGTGGGGAGTATATTATATATTCCCTGGAGTATACAGAACTCCACTTGGAACCGCTACGCTTTTTGGTGTTATGACTATATTTGCTTTTGTGCTTTACTATCTGTATAAAGATATGAGTTATTGTAAATATATCTGTCCTATAGGTACAGTTTGCAAAGCTTATTCAAAACTCTCTTTTACTTGGCTTGGAAGTTACAAGAGTGCGTGTGGGGAGTGTGAAACATTTGATTGTGCAAAGGCTTGCCCTTATAATCTTAAACCATTTACATTTGATAAGAAAAACTCCATGGAAGATTGCACTTTGTGTATGGAGTGCAGCAGTGCTTGTGAATCGATAAGCTTTAAATTCAAAAAACCATCTTTCTCCCTCTTTGGTAAGTTTAAAAGTTTAAAAGTTGAGATTTGGGCATACATACTCATCTTGGCTTCCATTCCTATATCTATGGCATTTCACCATGGCATAGGAAGAACAACGGCAGCAAAAGATATGATATGGAGCAAAACTGCACAAACATTTGAAGGATTTTTACCATCTTATATAGATAGTGTTGGACTTTTTGTGTTTATCTATGCAGTATGTTTTACAGTTTTGTCAGCTCTTGTTGGGATGTTTATAGCTTCAAAAATATTAAATAAACCATTTAAAGATACTTTTTACAACTTAGGCTACAGCTATGCTCCTCTATTTATCTTTGCATCTCTTGGCCATGCACTTAGTAGTTTTTTTACAAGAGGTTATGAGAAAATCGTAGAGGGTTTTGCATGGGCATTTGGCTTTAGTATAGATGTGGCACCTCTTGCAAAAAGAGGAGATGATTGGCTCTTGATATTTTCAGGATTTAAATGGCTTGCGATTGGTTGGGCATTGGTAATTCTATATAGAAGAATGAAACTTATAGAAGCCAATAAGTTAAGAAAGATGTTAGCCTTCCCATTTGCAGCTTCACTAATAGTTTTTTATTTTGGAGTAAATCAATACAGAGCATATATCTCAGAACATTACCCAAGAGGCGGAGGAATGCACTCTATGCATGGAGGTGGAGCTATGTTTCAAAGTGTACCAGCAAACAAAGCTGTCATTTTACAAAAAGGTGAAAACAGAGAGTCTTGTAGTGTTTGTGGCATGAAGCTTGCTATGTTTTATAAAACTAACCATGCAGCTCATACTCAAGGTGGACAGACGCATCAATACTGTTCAATCCACTGTCTTATAGATGAGCAAAAAATTAAAAAAGTACTGCTAAACGATATAAAAGTTGTAGATACAAAAACACTCAAATTTATAGATGCAAAGAGTGCTTTTTATGTTGTTGGAAGTAAGAAAAAAGGTACTATGAGCATGGTTAGTAAGTATGCATTTAGTAAAAAAAGTGATGCTCAAAATTTTGTAAAACAATTTGGTGGTAGAATCTTAGATTTTGAAAATGCCTCAAAAATTGCACTGAGAGATTTTAAAGCAAAATCCATAAGAGTTAAGCCAATAGATACTCTTTTTTTTAGTGAGAGAGACCCAAATGCAAAGAGAATGAGGGGCATGGGTATGATGCATATGGCTCGTGGTGCAAGTAATAGAGTACCAACTCGCTCGTTTTGGTTAGTAACAAAAAGTATAAATAGACCACTTTGTATTAAAAATGCTTATGGTAAGTTTTATGCTTTGGATAGAGATGGAAATCAAATAGAGCCAAAAATTTCAAAGAAAAAAGGGTGCACTAAGGTAACTATAGAGGTGCCAAACAACGGCTACTACAATCTTTATTATGTTTCAAAAAACGATACTGTTTTAAATGTATCAAAGTATGAGTATAAAAGATTTTCTCACGGTAGTGATGAAAAGTTTTCAAAAGAGAAGATTGAGCCAAGAGTGCTGAGTAGTGTTGGCTTTGAGATAGTAAGACTAAGAGAGAATGAAGACTCTTTTTACTATAGACTCTCAAGCGCAGATGAGGTAAAGTTTTTGGTTTTAAAAGATAACAACCCACTAAAAAGTGCTAGAGTTACATTTAAAACCCAATTCGGATGGCAAAAAACAACAAGAACAGATCAAGATGGAATAGCTAAGATAAAACTTATCCAAGACTATAATCCAGACATAGAAAAATTTAATAAAAGATTTAGAGAAAAGTTCATACTAACAGCATCTTATAAAGATAAAGAAAAACTTTATAAGGCAAGCTATACTGGTACATTTATGCCATCTCGTGATAGTTATGCATCTTATAAGTATGCACTTTTTATAACGATTTTACTTCTTATTGTTATGAGTGTTGGGGTATTTATTTATAGATATAGAGTTCAAAAGCCATTTCGTGAGGTAAAGTTTGATGAGCAAGATTAAAAAAGCTATAAACTATATGGACCTAAGAAAGGTTAGGTTCTGGGTGCAAATTCTCTTTTTTGTTTTTTTTATATATGGTGGCTACTTGGCAATTGATTTAGGCAATGAGATGCCAATTTTTTCATGTGGTTACAATAGAGAAAATGGTGGAGGCTGTTACTTCTTGGGTTTACAGCACCAACTAGCAAGGCCTTGGGATAGGCTTTTTGGTATGGCTGGCATAGGAGTCCTTACTGGATTCTTAACATTTTTAGTTTGGTTTATAGTTTTTAACAAAGCATGGTGCGGGTATGCTTGTCCGTTAGGAACTTTGCAGGACTGGATTACTAGCTTAAGAAAGATGCTTAAGATTCCATACAGCTCATACACACTAGAGCAGTATAAGTTTTTAAAAACGATAAAGTATGTTTTTCTGTTTATAGTGATAGTTTTTCCACTTCTTCTTGGTCTTGGTTTACTAAATAGCGAGTGGAGAGGTGCATTTTGTGATATGTGCCCAGGGAGGCTGATAGTACCGCTTTTTACACTTGATTTTTCACAATGGTATATAGATTTTTCATCTAAGACAACACTCTTTTTAACAGCATTTGGGATGAGCTTTACCGCTCTGTTTTTTGTTGGATCATTTATAAAAAAGAGATTTTTCTGCTTTTTTTGTCCTATGAGTGCTATGCACTACATCTTTAGTGATTGGGCAGTTTTAAAACTAAAAAAAGATGGCGATAAGTGTACTAAGTGCGGGGATTGTTATAATGTTTGCGATATGCAGATAAAAGATATAGCAGATGATGTAAAGAGTAAAAATATACTCAGAGATGACTGTATCTTTTGTATGAAGTGTGTTGCGGCTTGTCCTGAGGACGATGCTCTACATGTAGATATACTGAGCATGAAAGTATTTAGCTCTACAAAAGGTGGATTTACCAAAAGAATGGAGTTTAGTAAAGATGAGAAATAAAAGAGTGATAGAATCCCCTAAACAGAGGCAAAACAGACACAAAGCGATGGAATGCGCAGCTGTGCTTGAGAAGCTAAGGAATGATTTTGATATAAGGCTTGAGAGTATGAGTTACTTTTATGATTTATGTGAAAAGGTTTATCTCAAAAGAGAGCCAATTTATCCAAAAAGTGTAAAAGTTGGAACTATGTGTTTGCAGGTTCCTTCGGAGATAATCTATGCACTTGATGCGGTACCAATTAGGCTGTGCAATGGATTTCATACAGATGATGAGATAGGAAGTGATTTTGCAACTTCAAAGGCTTGTCCACTTGTAAAAGCGACTATTGGGGAGTTTAGCTCAGGCAATTTTAGTGATAAGCCAGATGTAGTTGTATCTCCAACAACTTGTGACCAAAAGGCAAAAAGTGGTGCAATCATAGAGAGTTTGGGTTATGAGGTTTTTGATATGGAGTTTCCAAGAACCAAAGAGAGTGAAGAGGCTAGAGAGTATTGGCGAAGAAGCGTAAGAAGGTTCACAAAAGATTTAGCAAAATTTCAAAACAAAAAGTTAAGAAGAGGAAAATTAAAAGAGGCCATTAAAAAAGTAGGCTATGCTCAGCATCTCTACCACCAGCTAAATGAGCTAAGAAAGGGCGAAAATCCACCAATAAATGGTAATGATATGTTTCTGCTTACAAATGCCTTTTTCTTTGATGAGTTAGAGAGTTGGACTAGGGCTGTAGAAAAAGTCTTAGATGAAGCAAAAAACAGAGATATAAAGACTCCAAAACATAGTGTTAGGATTGTATATACTGGCTCTCCTCCCGTTTTTCCAAATCTAAAAATTCCTCTTATAATTGAGCAATCAGATGGATTGATTGTAGCAGATGAGACATGCTCATCAAATAGAATGTTTAACGATATGGTAAGTGTAGATGAGTGGTTTTTGTATGATATGGTAGATTCAGTTGCAGATAGGTATCTAAAAGGGTGTACCTGTCCAATCTTTACAAAAAATAGTGACAGAATTAGAAGGATAATAGAGCTTGTAAAGAGCCATAAAGCAGAAGGTGTTGTCTATCAGGCATTTGCAGGGTGCCAAGTCTATGAGATGGAGCAAAGAAGTGTTCTTGAGGCTATGGAAAAAGAGGGGATACCTATCTTGTATCTTGAGAGTGACTATAGTCCTAGCCACTTAGGTCAGCTCACTACTAGAATAGAAGCTTTCATAGAGTCTTTGAAAAACAGAAGGAGAAAGAGATAATGCACTATTTTGGAGGAATTGACATAGGCTCAACAGCTATAAAAATAGCAATCATAGATGAAGATAAAAATTTAGTAGGAAGCACCATAAATGCAAGTGGGAGTATGTTTTACAAGTATGCAAAAAAAGCTTTGGATGATTTGCTTAGTGAGCTAAAGATAGACAATGAAGATTTAGTCTATATAGTAGCAACTGGCTATGGAAGAAAGCTATATAAAGAGGCAAATGAAAAGATAAGTGAGATAACAGCAAATGCCATAGGTGCAAAAGAGGCTGCCAAAGGCGAATGCGATATAAAAACCATCATAAATATAGGAGGGCAAGACTCAAAAGCAATCTCACTTGATAGCGAGGGCAATGTTGTAAATTTTGCTATGAATGATAGATGCGCGGCAGGAACTGGTAAGTTTTTGGATGTAGTTGCTATGAATTTGGAGATTGGGGTGGATGAGCTTGGAGAGTATCATTTTAAATCAACAGGAGCCCCACTAAGTATAAATAGTACCTGTGCAGTCTTTGCAGAGTCTGAGATAATCGGGCTTTTAGGAAATAACAATGCTGTTGAGGATATAGTCTCAGGAGTTCACTACTCAATCGCTAAGAGGATTATAAAGCTTGTAAAGAGAGTAGGCATAAAAGATGCTATCTATTTTGATGGTGGACCAGCTCTAAATGAGGGACTTGTAAATGCTATAGAGAATGAGCTTGGAAAAGAGATCTTTATACCCAAAAATCCTCAAATCACAACAGCTCTTGGTGCTGCAGTTTTGGCTAGTGAGTCTTATGAGTATTTTAAAAGCGAAGGAAAGTTGTAAGAGGTATGTTTGATAAAACACTGAAGTTTTTTATAGAGAACTATAGGCTCAACTATCTACTGTTTTTTCTAGTGTTTGGTTTAGGAGTCTATAGTTACATGCTTCTTCCAAAGGAGGTCTCACCAGTAGTAGAGCCCACTAGCATAACTATAAGAGGGGGCTATAGTGGCACCTCTTTAGATACTCTAAATAAAATTGCAGTTGAAGAGATAGAAGCAGAGGTAAAAAATATAGATGGGATTGACTCTATAAGCTCAAGAATAACACCAGGAAGATTTTCTATAACTTTAGAGCTAAAAGATGGAGCCAATAAGCAAAAAATTGAGAAAGATATAGATGATGCACTAGATAGTGTTATGATAAATCTACCTAGTGATATGACAAAACCTACCATAAGGACAGTTGCCCACTCAAGAGGATTGATGCAGGTTTCAGTTTTTAGCAAAAAGTATAGTAAAAATGAGCTAATTGAGTATGCCAAAAAACTGAGACTAAAAATTTTAAATCTTAAATATATCTCAGATGTTACTATATTTGGAGATAGTGATTTATATTATGAGGTACTAGTAGATGGGAAAAAGGCTAGAGCATATGGTTTGAGTCCAAAAGATGTAATGGATTTGATTTCTAATATATCCTACATAAATCCACTAGGCTCAATAGATGGTAAAAAGCAGGAGTTTTTTATCTCTATGGAGAACAAAAAAGATATACTAAAAGAGTTTAGAGAGACACTTTTAAATGTTGGAGACAAAGTTATACCTCTAAGGGAGGTTGCATCTATAAAGAAGAGGTATCAAGACTCATCTACCATTGCAAGTATGAACGGTAAAAATGCCATAACTCTCTCTATATCTCAAAATCCAAAGGGAAATGCCATAGAGATTTCTAAAGATGTTAGAAATTTGCTAAAACAAAACAGTATAAAAGATGTAGAGTTCGATATAAGAAATGATCACTCTAAGATAGTAAAAGAGAGGTTAGATATAGTAATCTCCAATATACTGATGGCAATAATCCTTATAACACTACTAACAACAATCCTAATCAATCTAAGAATGGCAGTCGTAATTGCTCTTGGTATACCAACATCATTTGTAATTGGTGCAATTTATTTTTACCTAACAGGGTATAGCATAAATATAAACTCTCTCATTGGGGTGCTAATTGCAATTGGAATCATAGTTGATGATGCAATTGTGATTAGTGAAAATATACAGCAGTATATAGAAAAAGGATATCCTCCAAAAAAAGCGGCATATTTGGGCACCATAGAGATGGCAAAGCCTGTAGTTATAGCATCACTTACAACTATATTTGCCTTCATTCCACTTTTGATGCTCACAGGAAGACTCGGGCAAATTATGGAGCTTATACCCATAGCTCTTAGTGTTTTAGTAGTAGCTTCACTCATAGAGTCTTTCTTGTTTTTACCAATTCATTCAACTCATATATTAAACAAAAATGTAAAAACTCTTTCATGGGATAAAGTAACATCTCTTTATTCAAAAGCTCTAAAGTTTCTTATAAAACATAGAGTTCTGTTTTTAGTTCTGTTTTTGTCTCTTACTCCTTTTTTAACATACAAGGGTTTAGAGAAGTTGAAGTTTAAACTTTTTGAATCTTATGACTCTTCTACGGTTACTATAACTTTTAAAGGTCAAAAAGATATGAGCTTAAAAGAGTCTTTAAGAGTTGTTCAAACAATAGAAAAAGATCTTTTGAAACAAAAAGAGAAATTTTTTATAGATTATGTAAGCTCAACTGCTGGTTATAGACGAGCAGTTAGAGGGGCTGAGATGTATCCATATGTTGGATATGTAGGAGTCTATCTTACTAAAAGAGCTCCTGAGAATTTTATGCAAAAGTATATAACTCCGTATTTAAGCTTTTATTATGATAGTAGTGGACGAGATAGAGTTAAAGACTCAAAGCTAATATCAAGAGAGCTTAGAGGTTTTTTGAGGAAAAATAGATATAAAGAAAAATTTAATCTAAGAGAGATAAATGTACTAGAATCAAGAATGGGAAGCTCAAGGGCTGATATTATGATTGGAGTTGTTGGAGAGGATTATAAAAAAGTTATACAGAGTATAAAGAAGTTAAAAAGAGAGCTAAGAGAGATAGATGCGGTAAAGTTTGCAGGAGACAATATGAAATTTGGATCAAGTGAGATTAAGTTAAATCTGAATGACTATGGAAAACAGTTAGGGCTTAGTCAAAAATATCTTGGAAATTTTATATCTGATTTGTATATGGATAGAAAAAAAGGTGTTATTTTAGATAAAAAAGGTCTTTTAGATATAAAAGTTTCTTCTATCAATAAAGATAAAATAGAGGAGTTTAAATCTCTTCTTATACCACTCAAAAATGGACAAAAGGTTGCACTAAAAGATGTGTGTGATTTTAAAACAACCAAATCTCTTGAAAAATTGAGTAAAGATGATGGAGAGGTCACATTTTTTGTCTATGCAAATGTTGACCAAAGCATCAAAACCACATCAGAAGTTTTAAAACAGATTATGCCTGAGCTTAAAAAACTAAAAGAGGATGGCTTAAGATATAAACTAAGAGGTGAATTTAGACAGAAAAATATACTCAAAAGTGATATGTCAAAGGCCGTTGTTGTAGCTATCGTGCTTATATTTTTATCTATGCTTTATCTATTTAACTCATTTAGCCTTACGCTTATAGTTATGAGTGTTATACCACTATCTTTTTTAGGTGTGGTAGTGGGGCATTTAGTGATGAATTACAATCTCTCAGTACCATCTATAGTAGGAGCCTTAGGACTTGCAGGAGTTATAGTAAATGATGGTATATTGATGCTTGAGACTATAAAAAAAGTAAAAAGCATAGATGAAGTATATATAGAGGCAAAAAGAAGATTTAGACCTATAATTTTAACTTCTATCACTACAGTTGTTGGACTTTCATCACTAATCTTTTTTGCCTCAGGTCAGGCAGTTACATTTACGCCTCTTGCAATTTCACTTGGATTTGGTCTTATTTGGGGGACGATATTGAATCTTTTTTATCTTCCTGTGGCTTTTAGTATTTATAAATCTTTAAAAAGGAGTGCGGTTTGAATATAGAGTTGGTAAAAACCTTTGTAGATTATGGGGTTATAGGAGTTTTAGGTTTTATGAGTTTTTTAAGTCTTTGGCTCTATGTAGAGAGGCTTCTTTTTTTTAGAAAGCTAGATATCTCAAAGTATGACAAAAAACAGCAACTTGAGATTGATATAACAAAAAATATATCTATCATCTCATCTTTTGGTGCAAATGCACCATATATAGGGCTACTTGGAACAGTTTTTGGGATAATCATAACTTTTTATACTATGGGGCAGAGTTCACAAATAGATGCAAAGATGATTATGAGCTCACTTGCCCTTGCACTAAAAGCAACTGCTATGGGGCTAGTTGTAGCAATTCCTGCGATGATGTTCTATAATCACTTAGGCAGAAAGATTGAGGTTGTAGTTGCTCTTTGGGAGATGCAGGAGGAAAACAAAAGTGAGAGTTAAAAAGTTTGATTCTATGAATGTTGTCCCATTTATAGATATTATGCTTGTGCTTTTGGTTATAGTGCTAACAACTGCTACATTTGTAGCAAGAGGTATTATACCTGTTGATTTAAGTGAAGCAAAGAGTGCAATTTCTTTGAAAAATGAGAAGCCACTTGTAATAACTATAAAATCAAATAGTGAAGTTTTTTTTGATAAAAATAGAGTCTATAAAGATGAGATACAAAAGAGGTTAATAGGATTTAAAAAAAATACACCCATCAACATAAACTGTGATAAAAACTCAAAGTTTGAGCAGTTTGTTTATGTTTTGGATATTTTAAAAGATAATGGGTATACAAATCTGGGGATAATTACGAAGTATGAGTAGATATGTGGTATCTTTTTTAATAACAATAACTCTATATGCAG
>JALSME010000094.1 GCA_026987955.1 Sulfurospirillum sp. | reverse complement strand
AATGCTGGCTTTATAGCCATCCAAGAACAAACTAAGGTATACTAGTAAGTCATAAGTGAGTGAGATGTGAAGTAGCTATCTTGAAGCCTTTACTAGTAAAGGTGAGAGATAGATACTTTGCAGATTGCTTACTTATGACTTATCCAAAGGACGATAAGAGAAGCATACACTTGACTTCGTTAAAAGGTTTTAAAGCTACTAGTAGCTCTTGCAACCTTTTGCCTCGCAATTGCATACTTCTCTTATCGCTAGTATGCCTTAGTTTGTTCTTGGATGGCTATATTATAACTAAAAGAGAGAAAAAATGAGTAAAAATTTTACAGATGACTTAAAAGAGTTGTACAAAATAGTAGGAATTAAACAAAAAGAGCTTGGAGAGTGTTTCCAGATAGTTGAAGATAAGAGTTGCGGTTTTAAGCAGATGAGAGTTTTTGTTGATACTTTTTTACAAAAAGTAGGTTTAACTCTAAACAATGAAAATAGACTTTCTGCTCTTACAAGGCTCATATCTCTTAGAGATGAGCAGCTAGTCCAGTCTCTTACTAAAGAGAGATTTAGTGATAAAAAGATAGATGAGGTCAAAGAGATAGCATATATTTGGGTAAAAGAGTTTTATCTAAATCGTCATAGTAAGCTTTTAAATGTGATTGAAGAAAAAAAACTTTTAAATGAGTTTTATAGAGAGCTATTAAAAGGTGTGCATAAGGTAGGAGTTTTACTTAGTCAGTGGCAGAGTAGTTGGACTAAACATATAATTAATGAGATTAATCCAGAGTTAAAAGATAGATTTGGAGATGATGTTATAGCATACCTTGATAAGCAAAAACTTTATGATATAGATGAATTTGGAAATAAAGCAGATAGATCATACTCGGTTTTAGTAAGAGAAAATGACAATTATAAGGTACTTTCATATGCAAGTTTCTTCAAAGAAGAGGTAGATGAAGTTATAAAAGCATTGACACAAACTATAGCAAGATTAAGATGTCTTGAAGATAGTGATACCAATCAAAAGGATCAATACATATCTTATTTCAATAGTTTAAAAGAGGCATTTGGAGAGACTGACCAAACAAAATTAATACAGAGATGGCAAGAAGTTGATAGAACTTGGATGCATGTTACAGGTCCAATTCAGGTGGGACACCCCTTAGAGTATTATGAGGACCACTACAGAAAAGCAGTAGCACTAGAGTGGGATGTTCGCATTTCAAATCCTGAAAATATTGGGGCAGATGTGACATATAAAAATATACTTAGCATGTATAGTAGAGTATTTGAAAAAGTAGGCAAGAATAAGAAAAAAGTTTTAGACCTCAGTGTTTCTAACTTGGAGCGAGTTGGACTATATATAGGTCGTCCAGCCCTTTTTTATGGAGCAGAATTTAATGGACTGTTTTCAGCACAAGTAGTGCCAAATGATGAACAAGTAAGCAAAGAAGAGGGTAAAAAAATATATGCATTTTCAGATAATATACTTGATTCTATAAAAGCAAAACCATTTTTAAAGATTCAAAATAAAATTTTTGGAAAAGAGTTTATGCACAAAGAGAGAGAATTAGTTTTTAAAAAACCAGCAATTTGGCATAAGGTCTATGAAATAACAACTATTGGGCATGAGTATGGGCACATTTTATGGCTTGACAATGATACTGAAAATCAAATGAATCAAAGTGGAGTTTTTAAAAATATAGAGGAGTTTAAAGCGACTACTGGTGGACTTATGGCATTTTTTATGAATGAAGATAAAAGTTGCAAAGAGTATGTTCTAGCAGACTTGATAAAACGCTCAGTTGGACTAATAGCATGGATGAAAACAGATGAAGTTCAACCATACTACTGCGAAGGACTTATTCATTTAGAAGGGCTTTTTGAAACAAAAGTTTTAAGTTTTACCGATAAATTAGAGATAGACATGAGTGATAAGTCTTATAACAAGTTAAAAGCATGGTATGTCAAAACATATGAAAATTTAGCCTCACACTATCTTGCAAAAAAAGATGCGGATGAATTTTTGTCACAATATGCAATTAAAGAAGATGGATTTTACATGTCTACTAATTCAGCAGTGAAATCTTTTGTTAATTATTATTGGAATCTACATCAAAGTATGGGAAGAGAGGTAGATAATAGTGAAAAAAGAGAAAATTGGGTCTAATTTATACAAATAGACGATAAATATTGAAAAAAGCCTATTTTGCCATTTACTTTGAGTACTAAAAGTATTATAATTTCAAATAAGACTAATACTATAAAGAATTATTGTGAGAAAACACCTAGCTGAGCAAACTGTTATATTTTTTAGTGTCTCAAAGTGGCTTTTTTTATCTTCGATTATCGGGATAATGATAGGTGCCCTGATGTCTATATTTTTAAAGCTTTTACATACTGCTGAGGCAAGTAGAGGTGAACTTCCATTTGAGTATTATTTTTTACTTCCTTTTGCTTTAATTTTAACTATTTGGATTGTGAGAACTTTTGATAAGACTGCAACGGGACATGGAACAGAGAAGGTAATTGAAGCAGTTCACAAGAAAAATGGACATATAAATATTAAAGTTATACCTGTAAAACTTGTAGCAACAATTATAACTATTTTTGCTGGTGGTTCTGTCGGTAAAGAGGGACCAGGAGCACAAATTGGTGCTGGTGCTGCATCGTTTACTGCGATGATTTTAAATTTCTCCGATAGAGATAAGAAAAAGCTTGTTATTTGTGGTATTAGTGCTGGTTTTGCTTCAGTCTTTGGTACTCCAATCGCAGGAGCTATTTTTGGAATAGAAGTTCTAATTATTGGCGTAATTATGTATGATGTTCTTTTACCCTCTTTTATTGCGGGGTTTGCAGCATTTACAACGGCACAATTTTTAGGAGTGGAATACACTTACTATGATATAGATTTTTTTAGAAGCTTAGATTTAAATTTAGTTTTAATTGGACAAGTTGTCTTAGCAGCTGTATTTTTTGGGTTTGTTTCGGACTCATTTATTACCGTTGTTCATAAAATTGAAGCATTTATAACCAAATTGTCATACAGTAGATATGTAAAGGCATTTGCGATTGGTACAGCGATGGCTCTTTTTTCTTACTTTATTTCCGATAAATACTTAGGTTTGGGTCTAGATACTATTTCAGAAGCTTTTAGGGCTGAAGTTGTTCTTTCTGATGGTATTCACTGGTATGATTTTATTTTAAAAACAATTTTTACTGCTCTTACATTGGGTGCTGGAGGAAGTGGTGGTATTATCACTCCAATTTTCTTTGTAGGCGCTACAAGTGGTGTGCTTGTTGGGCATATTATAGGTGACAATGTCGCTTTATTTGCAGCTCTTGGGTTTGTGAGTGTATTAGCAGGAACTACAAACTCACCAATAGCTTCTATTATTATGGCAGTTGAGCTTTTTGGTACTCAAATATCTCATTATGTTGCTGTTAGTGTTGTTATTGCTTTTCTTATCACTGGACATAGAAGTGTTTTTCCTTCGCAAAAAATTATGCTTAAAAAGGCAGATAATATAGACTTTGGAGAGGGTGACGACATAGAACATACCCCAATAAGCGTCAATATGGAAGATATAGAGAAGATAAAACATATAAGAAGCAAGCTTAGATACAAGAGCCTAAAGTGGCAAATCAAGCATATGCAAGATAAAAATAAAAAGTCATAACCTGAATTTAAGCCACAAGTGAATATGCTACAAAAAACATAATCAATGCAGTAAAAAGATCTAAAAACTTCCAAGTTATGGGTTTTTTAAATAGTGGTATCAAAACTCTACTCCCATAAGCCAAAGAGAAAAACCAGATAAAAGAGGCAGATATAGCACCTATAACAAAAAAGTTTTGATCAGTGCCTATGTATTTGCTACCTATAGTTCCTATGAGTATGAGTGTATCAATATAGACATGAGGATTTAAAAAAGAGAGTGAAAACAGGGTCAATACTATAGCCGAAGTTGCTTTTTTATTTGAGTTGGTATCTACAGTTATTGAGTGCTTCGATGCAGCTGATTTTAGAGCCATGATTCCATATGCTACTAAAAATACAATACCAAACCAAGTTATATATGTTATAAAAGAGGGAAAAATCTCTAAAAATTTACCCAAGCCTTTGACGCCAGAAACAATAGACTTCTTGCATAACCCCTTGCAGTCTCAGCAACTCATAGATAAGTTTGAGTGAGGCAGTTTATCTCTTGCGTAGCCGTAGCTACGGATGAGATAAGCTAACGAAGCTCAAACTTATCTATGAGTTGCCCGCAGGGAGAAATTAGAAGTAGCAATCTTGCACAAAATTTTTCATCGCAATAGCTACGGCTATTACTCAAAAAAGGTTTTGCACAATCTCACTACTTCTAATTTCTCTGAGACTACAAGGGGTTATGCAAGAAGTCTAATAAAAAGAGCATCTATAAGTGAGCAAGTAAGAGCTACAGCAAAAACAGACTCTTTTAGAAGGCCTCGCTTAAGTACATAGATATTTTGTGCACCAATCGCAGCTATAAGACCGATACTAACTAAAAAACCTTGTATAAAAGCAGTGATGGTAGGCTCCCAATAAAAAAGATATTCAAACAGATAAAAATTAATTGATGATAGGCTATTAGAGTTATCTGTTTGAAGTCTTTACATATAATGAATTTGTTTCTATATTTTCAAAAGGAGTGGTGGCCTGACTCGGAATCGAACCAAGGACACGATGATTTTCAGTCATCTGCTCTACCGACTGAGCTATCAGGCCACTGATTAAGAGATGAAAGTATACCTAAATAACTTTAATTTATGCTTATGGATAGTAGAGTTTATAAAAAAGTTATTTTTAATTGATTTTTTGATATAGTCTTTTTGTTTAGAAATATAATTTATCAATTAGGAAGGTTGTTGTTTAGAATTTTTGGAGTTTTTTGCTTGCTAGTTATAATGTTAAATGCAACAAGTATTGATATGCTACTTGACAATCTTCAAAGTAGAGATGATTTATCAAACTACACAAAAAAAGAGACAGCAGGATATATATCTATCTTTACTAGAGAAGATTTAGACAGGATGAAAGTAAAATCTTTTGGTGAGCTTATTGATAAGATTCCTTTTTTAAAAAATAAACTAGATAATTATGGAACAAATGATCCATTTTATCGTCCATTTCAAATTGCATCACCTTCAAATATTAGACTTTTTATAAACGATAGAGAGGTAGTTACTCCTCTTTTTGGTAGTGGAATTCGTATTTTTGGTCAGACAAGTATAGACTATATTGATCACATTGAGATATATCATAGTATTCCATCATATGAGATAGCAATAGAGCCTTCAGTTGTAGTAATAAAGGCCTATACTAAAACGCCAGAAAGAGAAAATAGTAAAGTCATAGGTGCTTCTATTGGAAGTAGAAATTCTTTAGATTCTTACTTTTATAGTGCTGAGGAATTAGAAGACTTTTCTTACTTTTCATATGTAAATTATGCCAATTTAAACAATCAAAAACAGTACAATCAAGGCAGCGAACTATCAAGAGATAAAGATTTTTTTCAACTATTTACTCAGTTCTCACAAGAAAACTCAAAGATAGATATTCATTTATTAAATTCAAAACTAGATAACTTTGCAGGATTGAGTTTTGATATGACTCCTGATAACAATAATATAGATTTTACATACTTCTCGCCATCTTACACATATGATTCTACAGATAAAAGTTTGAAGTTTATACTAAATTATACATACTTTGAAAGCAAACTCCAAGATAGCTCTAGTTCCCCACTTGGTTTTCGCAAGATAGCAACAGCACCATTTTATATACCTTACTATACCATCAATACTAAGATAAAAGAGCATCAATTAGATCTAAAACTTACAAAAAAAATTAAATTCGATGAAACTTCTATATTGTTAGGATTTAGCAATAGATTTAAAAAATTTGATTTTAGTAAATATAATCTTGGTGGCGTAGACTATACTAACATTATGGAATATAATAGTGAGAATATTACATCATTATTTGCTGAGTTGACACATGATATTGACAGCTATAATTCAGCCATATTTTCTATAAATACACAGTATTACAAAGAAGAGGCAAATATAAAAAGTAGGTTCATAAATGGTGGAAGAGTTGGGCATATATATAAAAAAGATAATTTTATGCAAAAAACATTTCTTTCATATGGACAATTTTTCCCTACAAGTACTGTGTTGCTTATGAATGATTTAGACTATGGGGCTCTAAGAAGTATTAAGCCCTCGATAGCTTATGGGCTATCTACAAAAGCAGTATGGAAAATGAATGATTTAAAATACTCAATTTTATTGGGAAGAACAATATCTGATAAGTCAATATATAGGGATCTTAGCGGATTTCATAACCAAAACTTTAAAAGTATATTTGATACTATATCATTAGATGCATCATATAGATTTCAAAATAGTGATAGATTAGATTTTGGTAGTTGGGCAGTAGCAGCTGATTATAGTGAAAAAACTATCGATAGATATAGTAATGACTTTGGAGGGTATATCACATTATACAACAGGTTTGGAGGAGTAGATATATATAACTCCATTGCATATGCATATGGAGAAAAAAGTGTCCCTGATGGCTGGAATTTGAACTCTACTATAACATATAATTATTCAAGAAGTTTGAACTTTTATCTAAAGGGTATAAATCTATTGGATAAGGCTTTAAAGAGTGATTATGTAAGCTATAATCCACTAACAAATAGTTTTACATTTTTAGATGATATACCAAATATAGATAGGTCCTTCTGGATTGGATTGGAGTATCAGTTTTGAAAAAGATAATTCTATTCTTATTCATTGTGACATCTTTATTTAGTTTCAATGCGATAGATATCCAGATCAAGATATTGTCGAAAATTGCACATGAGGTAGTAAAAAAAGATGTAGTAAAAATCTATACAGACAAAAGAGATTTTTACAAAAAGAAGTTATCTTCTACTGATATAAAGTTTGTCTCTTCAATTGATAAAGCTGATATTGTATTTGTTTCAAATAGGTATGAATTATTGAAGTGCTCACATAAGCCATATATATTAACAACATCTTATCAATTATACAAATTAAATCCAGATGTACTAGGAGTCTTTTTTTGGCAAAAAGGAAGACCAAATATCATAATAAGAAAAAAAGTTTCAAAAGAGAAAAGATTGAGTTTCAGCAGTGATTTTCAGAAGTTTTTAGAGTAGGATATGACAAAATTTTATTTACTTAAAAAAAATCTATTTTTTATTATCTCATTTTTAATTCTCTTTGGAAGTTTCTATTTTTTTATAAATTTTAAAGAGGTCATTGTAGCTCATGATAGGCAAGTATATAAACTAGAAACAGATAGAGCATATAAAACAGCAATCCATATTAAGTCTAAAATTATAGAAAATTATTTAAATATAAATCAAAAACCTACCCCTAAAAGCTTTGAGAAGATAAGCAATATCCTCTCATACTTTGTAAATGATGAATTTAGATATGTCTATATTGTAAAGCAAGAAAAAGACGGCTTTTTCAGATATATTGCAGATGGCTCAAGTGGAAGTGAAAAAGCAGATTTTAAGCAAAAATTTATGCCTGTATTTGAAAAGCTTTGGAATAGGGCAATAAAAGATCAAAAAGATACTTATGAGCTTCAAAGTAGGGCGGAAGGAATATGGCTAACATATCTCTCACCATCAGTTGTTGACGGACACATTAAGTGTATCTTGGTACTTGATATATCTATTGAGGAGTACCAAAAGTTCAATAAGCTTATAGTGCCATTGAGTGGTTTTTTAAATAAATTTTTATTGTTTTTATTTATAGTTTTTTTAGTTGTTGCTTTACAAGGAGTACTTTTTTATAATCAGTATAAAAATAGGGTTATAGACTCTCTTACAAAACTATACAATAGACACTATTTATCTGAAATAATTAAAGAATTAAAAAAAGATAAAATATCAATAATGATGATAGATATAGATTATTTTAAAGCAATAAATGACAAATATGGACATGTTGCTGGAGATACTGTTATCGCTTCAATTGCTAAAAAAATAGTAGCCAATATAAGAGTAGAGGATATAGCCATAAGATATGGAGGAGAGGAGTTTTTAATAATAGTAAAGTCAAAAGATAAAATTGCAACAAGTATAGCCAAAAGAATTCGAGAAAATATATACAATACTCCGATAAGAATTAATGAAAAAGAAAGTATTAAAATAAGTGTGTCTATAGGTCTAAATCTAAAAGTTGATTTGTATGAGAACATAAAAGATGCAATCAAAAAAGCAGATGAGATGCTTTATCAAGCAAAACAAAATGGCAGAAACAGAGTAGAAATTTTTGGTTCTTCTACTCTGTTTTGATGCTTATAATTTTACCTTTATAACCAACAGCTTCTATAGCTTTTAAAAGCTGCTTTTTTGTAACTTTTTCATCAAAGTATACAGTAGCTTGTCTTGTGTTAAGTCGAACTTTTGCATTACTAACACCATCTATCTGTTTAAGGCTCTTTTTGATTGCAGTAGTACAAAGTGGGCAGGTCATACCCTCTACATCTATAACGGCAACTTTTTGTGCAAATGCAAAAGTAAATGCAAGGATAAGGCTTAAAAATATTTTCATAATCACTCCAATATATAATTTACCCAGTAAGGGTAGGTGCTAAAAACTAGAACAAACAGAGTTCCGATACTAAGATAAAGCTTGTAGTTTTTGCATAGTTTAGTTGAGCAGACAAACTGTTTTTTTACTCTTTGAAAGTAGTCATACCAAAGGTAGAGTATAACTGCACCAGAAAGAAGTGAAAAATAGATCTGATATGGTGCAAGAACTTGTAAAAACGAGAGTGAACTCATACTAACTCCAAAAACCAAAAACAAAAATGGTGCTAAACAGCAAGCAGTAGCTAAAAAAGCAGAAACAATAGAGCCAACTATAAGAGTATAAAATGACTTATCTTCTTTGCCGATTTCCCTGCCATCTTCAATACTTATAGAGAGGATTGTAGCTTCTTTAGTCTTTGATTTAACCTCTACATGTAGACCTTGATTTTTACTAAATCTTTTTACATTTTCAATAGAAGAGAAAGAGTTAAGTTCAACTTCAAGAAAGCTGCCATTAGGAAGCGATTCTATCGCCTCCTTAGTTTTTATGACAGGTTGAGGGCACTCAAGATTTTTACAATCTAGAGTCTGAATCATAACTCTTCTTGTGATGTAAAGTTAAATGAAAATGTTTTTGGGTTATAGTAGTTTAGAACTTCATCATCAATCTCACCATATGGATAGCCTAGCATATTTAGTGGGAACTGCGTTGGCTTTGGAGAGAGTTCAAAGTCTCTTGCATAGTTAAATCCAACCCAGTTCATTTCCCAAGAGTTGATGTATTTAGCTCTTAGCTTTTTAACTTTAGGGTCATTATAATCAAGTCTCTCAACAAGCTCAAGCTTTGTTATATCTGCTGGGTCTGAAGGAATCCAGCCAGCTCCTGGTATAAAGTACTCAGCACGACAATGTTGCCATGTAGAAATGTTTGCAAAACCTTTAGCATCTGATTTTCCAAGTGCTTTTGAAAATTCTGATTTACCAAGCCTGATTCCAAAAACTTCACGAGATGGAATTCCAGCAGCTCTGAGGATTGCAACAAAAAGCGAGCTTATATCGGTACATTTTCCACCAAAGTAGCCACTCTCTACCATCTTTCCAGCATCACCAATCCCACAACCAAGTACCTTAGGGTCTCTAAATGTAGTTTCAGTTACCCAGTCATAGATAGCTTGAACTTTTTCAAAACGATCAGTCATATTTTTAGTTATCTTGTCTGCTACTTCCTTGATCTTACCATCAGTTGGGATATGCTCTGTTGGCTCTAAATATAGCTTTACATTTTCAGGCAATGGCAAGTTCTCTTTACTTGCTTTTTTGATTAGCTTCATGCTAACTTCTCTGTATCTTGTCTCTATCTCCATCTCTATATGTAAAAGTTTTTTCTTGTCACTTTTTTTCCAAGAGGTAAATAGAGTTTTTGCATCGTATGTATTGTCTCTGTTTATATTGTAGTTATCGTAATTGCCATCAAATTTGAAAAACTTTACCTTTTGATACTCAGCATTAAATGGAAGTGGATTCCAAAGTTTTGCTTCGTAATTTTTCTCATCATATTTTATATCAAAGTCTAACACTACTTTGAATTTTCTACTTTTTTCTCCAGCTAGTAGCTCCGAAGAAGCTAGTGAAATTGCGCCCATTGTAACCATAGAAGTTTTTAAAAAATCTCTTCTTAACATTGTATTGTCCTTATTTGAAGTTGTTTTGCAAAAGTATAAGACAGGGAAGTGTTTACATGTAAGAAAGTATGCAACATTATGTCATACCCAAACCTTGGGTAAATCGCTTTTAGTATAATATCATTTTATCTTAAAACTAACATTAACTACATAAAGAATATGCTAAAATCTAATATGAGAAATATATTAAACAATAATTTTTATTCTTTATTAATGAAAACTATATTAATATTCATTATTATGATTACAAATATAGATGCAAAAGAACAATACACAAATGCTTTGATCAAAGAGGATTCACCATATCTACAGCAACATGCCCATAATCCGGTAAATTGGTTTGCTTGGGGTGATGAGGCTTTTAAAAAAGCAAAAGATGAAAACAAGTTGATTTTTCTCTCTATTGGTTACAGTACTTGTCACTGGTGCCATGTTATGGAGGGTGAAAGTTTTGAGAATGAGGAAGTTGCTAAGATTTTAAACAAGTATTATGTAAGTATTAAGGTAGATAGGGAAGAGATGCCTCATATAGATAAGTACTATCAAGATGTACATAATCTTCTAAACAAGCGTGGAGGTGGTTGGCCACTTAGTATCATCATGACTCCTGATGCAAAGGCTTTTTTTGCAGCTACATATATACCAAATGAGCCAAAATATGGACGAAGCGGCATAAAAGAGCTTCTTTTGAAAATAGAAGGTGTTTTTAAAAGTGATACTAAAAGAGTAGTCCAAAGTTCTTTGGAAATTGAGAGAATTTTAAAAGACCACAAAAATCAGTCCAACAAGCAACAAGTTCCACTTGATAGCAGAGTTATCAAAGAGTTTATATCAGATGTTTCAGACTCGTACGATAAAAACTACAAAGGCATTGGACATGCTCCCAAATTCCCACATGCCTCAACCATAGAAACACTTTTAGATATTTATAGAGTTGATAAAAACAAAGAAGCCCTAAATATGGCAACAGATATGCTTAGAGCCATGGCAAATGGTGGCATAAATGACCAGATTGAGGGTGGATTTTACAGATATAGTGTAGATGAAGCTTGGATGATACCGCACTTTGAAAAGATGCTCTATACAAATGCTGAACTTCTTAGCTCATACGCAAAAGCATATAAAATCACAAAAGATGAGTTTTATAAAAATCAAGTAGATAACATAGTTAACTTTGTAGATGCAAGATTTGAAAAAGATGGACTTATATATAGTGCAAGTGATGCAGACAGTAAAGTTGGTGATGAGAAGGAAGAGGGTGCCTACTTTGTTTTTGAATATGCCAAGACAAAAGAGTTTCTTGAGTCAAATGGATTTAAAAATTCAAAAGAGATTTTAGAGTATTTTAACATCACAAAACAGGGAAACTTTGAAAAAAATCAGACAAATCCATACTTAAACGGTAAAAAAGCTCCAGATGATTTGCAAAAGATTAAAAGAGTTTTGCAAGAATTAAGAGAGCAAAAAGAGTATCCTTTTACAGACTATAAGATCTTGACATCTTGGAATGCACTCTATATAGATGCACTTTTTGAAGCTAACTATGGGGAAAAGGCACAAAATCACTTAGATACTTTACTAGATAAACTCTACATAGATGGTATTTTATATCACCAAAGACTTATAGATAAAAAACCAAAAGTAGATGCTCTTTTTGAGGATTATTCGTTTTTAGTCTCAGCACTTTTAAAAGCGCATGATTTTAGTTTAGATAAACAGTACCTAAAAGTCGCAAATACTTTAAGTAAAGAAGCTATAAAAAAGTTTTATGTAGATGGAAACTGGTATATGAGTGATGATGAGTTTCAAAGTGAAGCAGGCTCATACGATAGCTCATATAAAAGTGCTTTTTCCAATATGCTAGACAATCTTCTGAAACTTGCTATCTTAAATGAGGATTTAGATCTTCAAGATATAGTAAAACAAAGTCTACAAAACAACTCTATGACCTTAACATCAAGCCCAAGCAACTCAGCATGGCTTACTCGTGTATACTTAGCATTTGAGAGAGGCTATGTGAGTTTAAAAGCTACAAAAGATAAACTTATATCTAAGGATGTAAAGAGTTATCCATTTGTGGTTAAGAAAGCCACTGATGATGATAGGTATCAAGCATGTAGTCTCATCGCTTGTTTTGCATCAGAAAACAGTTTTGAAGCAATAGTAATAAAAATAGAAGATTTTAAGCGGTAAATAATATTTTACCGTTTAAACTTATTTTCAGTTTATAAATATTATAATTCTGGCTAATGCTGTTAGGTCTAGGGTCTAGACATACATGAAATAAGCAACTTTCAAATACCAGCTTTCCCTACATGTAAACAAATAACCAGCATAATTTTTATTTAAGGATATATTTATGGGTGTAGAAGTACATAAGGAGTTACTCTCAAGTATAGGTTTAGATGTTGAAAAACATGCAAAGATGATGAGTATGGGGCTAGAGGCATACAAAAATCAGTTTATGTCTCAAGACAATAGACCAGAAGGTATGAAATATTTTGATTGGTTTATGAGTGAGATTCAAGGTGAGAGAATTGCTGAGATAAATAAGCTAAGAGCTGAGAAAAAGCCAGCAGTGGGTACATTTTGTATCTTTGTCCCTGAGGAGATTGTTGTTGGAGCTGGTGGAGCTTGTTATGGGTTGTGTGGAGGAAGTCCAGCAACAATTGCAGATGCGGAGACTGAACTCCCAAGAAACATCTGCCCTCTTATAAAATCAGCTCATGGATTTAAACTACAAAGAACATGTGCATATACTCAAAGTTCAGACTTTATATATGGTGAGACTACTTGTGAAGCAAAAAAGAAGACTTGGGAAATTTTAGATAAACATCACCCTGTTCATGTTATGAATATTCCTCATATGAAAAGAGAAAAAGATTTAAAATCTTGGAAAGAGGAGATTGTAGAGTTCAAAGAGCATATAGAAGAGGTAACTGGTAAGAAGTTAAGCCTTGAAGAGATGAAAGAGGGAACTCGCATAGTAAATGAAAAGAGAAAGGCACTTTTAAGGCTTGATGCTCTTAGAGGTATGAATCCAGATGTTGTACCAATCAGCGGTAAAGATGCTCTTTTTGTAACACAGATGGGTTTTTTAGATGATCCTGAAAGATATACACAGAAGGTAAATGAGCTTTGCGATGAGCTTGAAAAGAGAGTTGAAGAAAAAATTAGTGTTTTTGAAAAAGATACTCCTAGACTTATGGTTTTAGGAACTCCATTTGCTCCACCAAATTGGAAGCTTCATACTGCCGTTGAGACAACAGGAGGAGCTATTATAAATGAGGAGTCATGCATAGGACATAGATACTACAAAGACAATGTAGAGCTTGAAAATGTAGAAGATGAAGATGCTCTTATGGAAAACCTTATGAAGAGATATAGCCAGATTGATTGTGCGTGTTTTACTCCAAATACTCCAAGAATAGACAAGATTTTACAGATGTATAAAGATAGAAAGGCAGATGGAGTTATCTACTATACACTCTCTTTTTGTCACACTTACAATGTAGAATCTCACTTAGTAACTGAAGCTTTAGAAAAAGAGGGAATCCCATGTTTGGTTATAGAGTCTGATTACTCCCCTGAGGATGCAGGACAGATTAAGACTCGTGTTGAGGCATTTTTAGAGAGCCTGACTTTTAAGAAAAAAGCAGCTGCTTTTAAAAGCAAGTAGATGTTCTGGGGAGTTGATGTAGGTTCAACCTACACTAAGATAACGGGGATAAATGAAAAAAAAGAGATTATTTATAGTGAAGTCATACCGACTATCGTTAACCAAGATGAGGTGGTTGGCGAGTATCTAAAAGACAAGTCAGTTGAGATGTTAGTCTCAACTGGCTATGGAAGGTATATGATTGAAGATAGCTTCTCGTGCCCTGTAATTAGTGAGATAAAAGCCCATGCAAAGGGTGCTTACTTTTTTAACTCAGAAGCCCAGCTAGTTATAGACCTTGGTGGACAAGATAGCAAAGTCATAAAGCTAGACAAGAGCGGCGGCTTTATAGATTTTCGTATGAACGACAAGTGTGCAGCAGGAACTGGGAAGTTCTTAGAGATAGCTGCAAATCGTATGGGCTTAGATATGGAGACCTTTGCAAACCTTGGTTTTGAAGCAGATAAAGAGTTAGAAATCTCAAGTATGTGTGCTGTATTTGCAGAGTCTGAAGTCATATCTTTGATAGCAAAAAAAGAGAGTGCGGCAAATATAACCTATGCAGTCCATGAATCAATCGCTTCAAGATTAGCATCTATGGCTAGAAAGTTTGCACATAAGAGTGAGCATATAGTCTTTACAGGAGGAGGAGCGATGAATCCTTTTTTAAGGCATCTGCTTTCAAAAAAACTTGAAAAAAACATAGTTGCTCCAGACAATCCTCAGCTAGTAGGTTCAGTTGGAGCGGCACTAGCAGGTCTAGAGGTTAGCTAAGTGCAAGTTTTTTAAACAACTCTCCCCTTGTAGCATAAGAGTTAAACTGATCTAGGCTAGCTGCTGCGGGAGAGAGAAGAGCTATTGTGTTTAGAGTATGCTTTTTTTGTATAAGTTCCATTGCTTTTGAAAGCTCATAACATGCAGTAACTTTTTTACCTATTTTTTTAGATAGTGTTACAATTTTATCAGTGTTAGAACCTATAGCAAATACTTCTACATGTAGAGCTTTCATCACTTCAAAAAGTGGGTCTAGGCTTACTCCTTTGTCATCACCACCAAGTATGATGAGTATGTTTTCATCTTTGTATCTTTTTAGTGCTTCTATGGTAGCATCGACATTGGTTCCTTTTGTGTCATTTACCCAAAGCCTACCTTTTTTGTCTTTAAACTCTTCAAGTTTATGAATATCTGTTTTAAATGTGTTCATTTTCTCGTAGTCAAGCTCATCGAATATGATTTTAGAGCAGCTCATCGCAAAAACAGCATCCATAAGAAATGGAGTTTTGAACTCTATATTGTTTATCTCTACATGTAGAGCTATTGCAAGGTCAAACTCATCTGTATAGGCAACAAGTTTTGCCTTTGTTGGAAAATCTTTGTATTTTTCAGGAACTATCGCTACGCTTCCCTCTCTCATGCGTTTTAAAGGGCTAAGTTTGTCACTCTCATACTCTTCAAAACTTCCATGCCAGCTAATGTGATCTGGTTTTATTGGAAGAAGTAGGTACATATCTGGTGTTGCTTTTTTTGTGTAGTGAAGTGAAAATGAGCTACTTTCTAAAATCCAAATCGGTTTAGAAGGCTCAAGGTTTGCTAGCGGCTCTCCGATGTTACCTCCACTAATGGCTCCCTTTTTCTTTAAAAGATGTTCAACCATCTGTGTGGTTGTTGTTTTGCCGTTGGTTCCACTTATCCAGATAGAAAATGGCATGTCTTTTTCAAAAAAATCATACTCACTTACCAAGTTTGTAGCATTTTTTATAAGCTCGTGATTGGGAGGAAATCCAGGACTTGGGATTTGGATATCGCTTTTACACTTAGAGAACATCGAGGTTGGTAGGAATCTGTTTCCAAACTCATCTTCGCCCTCAGTTTGGAAGTTGTCATCAAAAATGAGACAGTTTTGAAATCTTTTTGCAATTGCTTTTGTAGTTTTTCCATATCCAAAAAGTGCGATTGTCATCTTAGTTTGATCTCCATAAGTGCTATTAGATTTGACATAATAGCGATAATCCAAAATCTAACAATAATCTTGTTTTCAGCCCAACCTTTAATCTCAAAGTGGTGATGGATTGGTGCCATATGGAATATTCGTTTTTTTCTTGTCTTAAAACTACCCACTTGGAGTATAACAGATACTGTTTCAAGAACAAATACAAACCCAATCAGCACAAGAAGAAACTCATTTTTAGAGATTATTGCCATATAAGCGATGAATGCACCAATACTAAGGCTTCCACTATCACCCATGAAAATCTCAGCAGGATAGCAGTTGTACCATAAAAATGCAGTCAGTGAGCCTATAAGTGCTGCTGCGATGATGACAACCTCTCCAGATCCACTAATCTTTGGTAAAAACAGATAGCTACTAAGAACTGAATGACCGCCAATATACACAAAAACACTAAGTGTTAACATTGAAAATATAGAAGGAACTGTTGCAAGTCCATCTAGCCCATCTGTTAGGTTAACTGCATTACTAGCAGAAACCATAACCAAAATCCAAAATACAATAGCAAAAACATTCATACTAGTTACTGGATTTTTGTAAAAAGGTAGGTAGAGTTCAGTGCCTAAACCTGTGTAAGTATATAGTAGACTAGCAACAATGAGTGCTGAGAGGCTTTGTAGCATAAACTTTGCTTTTGTGCTAAGTCCAGACTGGTTAGTTCCGCCTAATATCTTAGATATGTCATCTTTTATGCCAATGAGTCCAAATAAAACTATGGTTACAAGTCCAAGTATTGCATAGGCATTGTCAAGTTTTATACACAATATAGTTGCCAATACTGTTGAGAAAAGAAAAACCATACCACCCATAGTTGGTGTGTTTGATTTACTTTGGTGAGATTGTGGTGCCAAAGAGTATATAGGTTGACTTGCATTTTTATTTTTTGCCCATTTTATGAACCTTGGTATAAGAACTAGAGCAAGCACAAAAGAGAGAAAAAAAGCGATTCCAGCTCTTACCGTTATATATTGTAAAATGTTAATCGATGTTATTTGATGGAGCCAATAGAGCATAAAATCCTGCTTATATTTTAGTGTAAGTTGTATTTTAGTAAAATATTGCTTATAAGACGATAAGGGTAAAATTTGACAGAAAACAGAACAAAGACGCTTTTGATTATTACAGATGGCATAGGTCATTCGCAGACTCAAAATTTAAATGCATTCAAAAGTGCAAATACTCCAACATACGATAAACTTTTCAAAGAGGTTCCAAACTCTTTAATAAAAACTTCAGGTCTCTCAGTTGGTTTACCTGAGGGGCAAATGGGAAATTCAGAAGTAGGTCATATGAGTATAGGAAGTGGTAGAATTCTCTATCAAAACTTAGTTAAGATTTCTATGGCTTTAAAAGATGGCTCTTTAAAATTAAATAAAGCTCTACAGAACCTTCTATGTGTAGAGGGGGATATACATATTGTAGGACTTCTAAGCGATGGTGGGGTTCACTCGCATATTGACCATATAATTGGTCTTGCTAAGATAGTAAAAGACAGTGGCAAAAATGTATATGTGCATGCTATCTTAGATGGAAGAGATGTATCACCAACAAGTGGCATAGAGTATATAAAAACGCTAGAAAAAAACAGTATAGAGATAGCCTCTATCAGTGGTAGATTTTATACTATGGATAGAGACAACAGATGGGATAGGGTAGAAAAAGGATACAACTCACTTTTTGGAAAGGGCTCTACATGTAGAGAGTCTCCAAGCGAGTATGTAAGAAGTATGTATGAGAAGAATATAACAGATGAATTTTGTGAACCAGTTAGTTTTGGACACCCTATAAAAGAAAAAGATGGCGTGCTTTTTGCTAACTTTAGAAATGACAGAGCAAGAGAGATAAGCAGAGCCGTGGGAGCAAAAGAGTTTGAAGAGTTTAAAAGAGATGTAGTTCCTGCAAAAGTGATTACTATGACGAAGTATGATAACTCTTATGATTTTGAAGTTATGTTCACAAGTGATACTCCTAAAAATACTCTTGCAGAGGTTATTTCAAATGCAGGACTTTCTCAACTTCATACAGCAGAAACAGAAAAGTATGCTCATGTGACATTCTTTTTTAATGGCGGCATTGAAGAGCCATATCCAAATGAAAGCAGAGTCTTAGTTCCATCTCCAAAAGTACAAACTTATGATATAAAACCAGAGATGAGTGCAAAAGAGGTTTGTGACGAAGTGCTTAGGGGCATGAAAAGCGGGTATGATTTTATAGTAGTTAACTTTGCCAATGGAGATATGGTAGGACATACTGGTGATTTTGAGGCTGCAAAAAAAGCAGTTGAGAGTGTTGATGAGCAGTTAGGAAGAATCTACCAAGCAAAAAATAGCTACAATATAGTACAAATAAGTGACCATGGTAATTGCGAAGAGATGGTTGATAGTGATGGCAATATTTTGACAAATCACACTACATATGAAGTATTTTGTTTTATAGATGCTAAAGGTGTAGAAAAAGTAAAAGATGGTGGGTTAAATAACATAGCCCCAACTATTTTAAAACTCATGGGACTAGAAATCCCAAAAGAGATGGATGAAACTTTAATCTAAGGAATATGATGAAATTTACAGGTAAAAATGTACTGATAACTGGAGCAGCAAGTGGAATTGGAAAGCAATTAGCTATCACTTTGGCAGGATATGGACTAAAGGTGTGGATAAACTATCGCTCTCGCCCTGAAGCTGCAGATGCAATCAAGGCAGAGATAGAAGAGAGTGGTGGAGAAGCTGCTGTAATTGGTTTTGACGTTGTTGATGAAGAGGCTTTTATAGAAGGCATAAAAACTATAATCTTAAGTGATGGAGAGCTAAGTTACCTTGTCAATAATGCAGGAATTACCAATGATAAGCTTGCAATCCGTATGAAAAAAGAGGATTTTACAAATGTTCTTGATGTAAATTTGACATCAGCATTTGTGGGTTGTAGAGAGGCTCTAAAAGCGATGAGTAAAAAAAGGTTTGGATGCGTTGTAAATATAGCTTCTATTGTTGCAGAAACTGGTAATGCTGGACAAGTGAATTACTCTGCAAGTAAAGGTGGATTGATTACTATGACGAAGAGTTTTGCTCAAGAGGGAAGTGCAAGGGGTATTAGGTTCAATGCAGTAACACCAGGATTTATAGCAACTGAGATGACAGACAAACTTAGTGATGAAATCAAAGATAGTTATACTGCAAAAATTCCACTAAAAAGATTTGGAGATCCAAAAGATATTGCTGAAGCAGTAGCATTTTTACTAAGTGATAGCTCAGCTTATATAACAGGCGAAGTTCTAAAAGTCAATGGCGGAATGTATATGTAGGCTAGGTTTAAAGATAATTTAGATAAAATAACAAAAATTTTAAAGAAGGAGCTGTAATGGCACTATTGGAAGATGTAAAAGAAGTAGTTGTAGAACAACTAAATGTTAACCCTGATGAAATCAAAGAAGATTCAAAGTTTGTAGAGGACTTAGGAGCAGATTCACTAGATGTTGTTGAGTTAGTAATGGCACTTGAAGAGAAGTTTGATATAGAAATTCCTGATGCAGATGCTGAAAAGATAGCTACTGTTGGCGATGCAATCAAGTATGTAGAAGATCACAAGTAAGTAAAACTTCCCCTTTACGGGGACTTTACTTTGTTGTATAAAAAGCTAAGGAGAAAATTTGAAAAGAGTAGTAGTTACTGGAATTGGCATGATAAATTCGTTGGGTTTAGATAAAGAGAGTTCTTTTAAGGCCATCATAGATGGACAATGTGGCATTAAAAGCATTTCCTTGTTTGATACAGAGAAACACTCTGTAAAAATTGCAGGCGAAATTACAGATTTTGATCCAAGTACAGTAATGAATCCTAAGGATGTTAAAAAAGCGGATAGATTTATACAACTTGGTATAGTTGCAGCAAAAGAGGCAATGGAAGATGCGAAGTTTGACTCATATGATTCAGATAGCTTTGGAATTAGTTCAGCTTCTGGTATTGGTGGACTTCCTGCTATTGAAAAGCACTCTGTTATAAATCATACAAGAGGACCAAGAAGAATATCTCCATTTTTTATACCTTCTGCTCTTATCAATATGCTTGGCGGTTTTATATCTATTGAGCACACTTTAAGAGGTCCAAACCTCTCAAGTGTAACAGCATGTGCTGCAGGAACTCATGCTATAGGTGAAGCTTATAAGACTATAGTTTTAGGTGGTGCAGATAAGATGTTAGTTGTTGGTGCGGAGTCTGCTATAAGTGAAACAGGTATTGGTGGTTTTGCAGCTATGAAGGCACTCTCTACATGTAACGATGAGCCACAAAAAGCTTCAAGACCGTTTGATAAAAACAGAGATGGCTTTGTGATGGGAGAGGGAGCAGGGGCCTTAGTCCTTGAGCTTTATGATGATGCAGTTGCAAGAGGTGCTCATATATATGCTGAACTTGTAGGTTTTGGAGAGAGTGGTGATGCAAATCACATAACAACTCCAACACTAGATGGTCCACTTCGTGCTATGAAAGCAGCTCTAAAGATGGCAGGAGATGTAAAAGTCGACTATATCAATGCACATGGAACTAGTACGCCAGCAAATGATAAAAATGAAACAGCAGCTATAAAAGAGGCATTTAGCTCAAATATTCCAGCTGTAAGTTCAATAAAAGGTCAAGTAGGACATTGTTTAGGGGCTGCAGGAGCTATTGAGGCTGTAGTATGCCTTATGGCTATGAGAGATGGTATTCTTCCTCCAACTATAAACCTTGAAAATCCAGATGAAAATTGTGATTTAGATTATATCTCAAATGGAGCTAAAAAAGCAGAACTAAATTGTGTTATGAGTAACTCATTTGGTTTTGGTGGAACTAACGGTTCAATTATATTTAAAAGAGTGTGATTTATGGCAACTTACTTAGATTTTGAAAATAGCATAAAGCAGATTGATGAAGATATCGCAAGTGCAAGAATAAAAGCAGATGTTGATGCAGTAGAAATTTTAGAAAAGCAGCTTGAAAAAGAGATTTCTAAAACATATAAAAATCTAAGTGACTACCAAAAACTACAACTTGCTCGTCACCCAGACCGACCTTACTCTATCGATTATATTAGACTACTATTAAAAAATAGTTATGAGCTTCATGGGGATCGTGCATTTAGAGATGATTTGGCTATGGTGTGTTACATTGGTTATATTGCTGAGAGAAAAGTAATGGTGATTGGTGAACAAAAGGGTCGCGGAACTAAGAATAAACTAAAAAGAAACTTTGGAATGCCAAATCCAGAGGGCTATAGAAAAGCTCTTCGAATGGCAAAAATTGCAGAAAAATTTGATATACCAATTCTATTTCTTGTTGACACTCCAGGTGCATATCCAGGTATTGGTGCAGAAGAGAGAGGACAGAGCGAGGCGATAGCTAGAAACCTTTATGAGATGAGTCAACTTAACACTAAAACAGTTTCAGTAGTTATTGGTGAGGGTGGAAGCGGTGGTGCTTTAGCGATTGGTGTTGCTGATAGAGTTGCTATGATGAGATACTCTGTTTTTTCAGTAATTTCACCTGAAGGTTGTGCTGCAATTCTATGGAATGACCCGTCAAAACAAGAGAGTGCAACAAAAGCTATGAAAATCACAGCCGAAGACCTAAAGAGTATGGATTTGGTAGATGATGTTATTGATGAGCCAATAACAGGAGCACATAGAGATAAAGTAGCTGCTGCCAAAGCTCTAGGAGATTATTTTATGAAGTCTCTTGAGGAGCTAGATGAACTAAGTAGTGAAGATAGAATGAATAGAAGGTATGAAAGAATTTGTTCTATGGGAGCCTTTACAGAGTAGGCTCTAAACCCAAAAAAACTTCAACATAATTACAATAGAAGTGAAAGTGGCTCATTTGAGCCACTTTTGTTTAATGAACTTCTCTCCAGATTTTAACTTTCCATAGATAAGCTAATAGAGTGAAGATTAGCATAAAGCCTATAACTTTCACACCAAGGCTATCTCTTTCATCTTTTTTTCTGTCACCAGTTTTTTCGATATAAGATATAACTTGCTCTTGTGCCTCTTTTGTAAGACCAACTCTAGGCATAGCAGTACCAGGAAGTTTTCTTTGAGGATTATTGATAAAGTTTTCTAAATATTCCTTACCTTTTGATCTAATCATCATAGAAAGATCAGGAGGATTACTACCCATATACTTTGTTAAAAGTTCAGTATCGCTACTTCTAAAATCTTTAGAGTATTTCATATTATGACATCTTAAACATGCACTATCAAATACCTCTTTATCGCTTAGCTCTTTTGGTGCTATCGATTTAAGGTATGCAACTATGTCAGCTATTTCTTGGTCTATATCTCCACCAAGACCATAAAATTGTGTCATAGGGTGAGGTTTAGATTCATTAAATTTATGTTCAAGTTTTAAAGCATGAACAGGATTTTTTATAAGTGCTGCAAGAAAGTTACTGTCATAAATAGCACCTGCAGTACTAAGATCTGGTGGTACTACACCAAAAGAAGCTGATGCAGAAGCATCATCCATTGGAGCAGGCATTCCTTGAGATTTTAATCCATGGCATCCAACACAGCCTGCATTCATGAAGTTTTCAGCACCCTTTGTAGCATCTCCAGATTTGCTTATAGCTGGAAGGTCCTTAAACTCAAAATCAGCAGGAGCAACTTCTGGATGCATTTGTGAATGAGCAAAAGGCTCAACACCTATATAAATCAATGCTGTAAAAAATACAACTACACCAAATATTTTTAATTCTCTCATTTTGCACTCCTTGCATCTTTTTTAGTTATAAAAGGAAGAGCAACAAATAATAACAAGAATGTAATAGTTGCAAAGAAGCCTATCCATGTATTGATACCAAGTGGAGGTAGCTTACCATAAACTGTTAGTACTATCATATCTACTAAAAGAATCCAGAACCAAATTTTAAATAGTGGTCTCTTGTGTGCTGGTAAAACTCTTGGGTCACGGTCTAAGAATGGAAAAATCATAAAGATTACATTTGCAAATGCAAATGCGATTAAGCCTATATTCATAGCAGCAAATCCCGCTATATCAAAAAAGAAGCCTCTTAAAACTTCATAACTCCACAAGAAATACCACTCAGGGTAGATGTGAGCAGGAGTTTTCATTGAGTTTGCAGGCTCAAAGTTGATTGGATCCATTGCAAAGTTAAAGTGATAGAATGTTAAGTAGAAAAACAGAGTTAGTGCAACCCCTACTACAAAGAAGTCTTTCGATAAAAATACAGGCCAAAAAGGAACTACTTTAGACTCTTTTTTATTCCCTGCTAAGTATTTTTCACTCTCTTCATCAAAATCTATATCTTCTCCCTCTTGATTATTTACATGAGGAATTCTTAAAGAGTAGAAGTGAACAACAATAAGCATGATGATTACTAAAGGAAGTAAAAATACATGAAGCATAAAGAATCTTGTAAGAGTAGAATCAGCAACTGTAAAGTCACCACGAATCCAAACAACAAGTGCATCACCAATAACTGGCACACCACCAAACAGATTAGTAATAACCTGAGCTGCCCAGTAGCTCATCTGTCCCCATGGAAGCATGTAACCACTAAAAGCTTCAGCTGAAAACATACCAAATAGTGCCATTCCTGTTAGCCAAATCATCTCACGACCTTTTTTGTAAGATCCATAGTATATGCCTGCAAACATATGAATGTAAATTACTAAGAAAATCATAGATGCAGCAACGCCGTGCATATGTCTCCACAACCATCCGTATTCAACTTCTTGCATAATAGTGTAATTTACACTATCAAATGCTAAGTTTACATCTGGTTTATAGTACATTAGAAGAAAAATACCAGTGATTAATAATATTGAAAATAAAACTACTAAGACAACGCCCATAGCCCACAGAAAGTTAATGTTTTTAGGAATCCAATACTCCGTCATCATTACTTTCGCTAATTTTTTTGTAGCTAATCTTTGGTCAAACCAATCACCAATACCATTAGCTTTTGTTATTTCTGCCATATTTGCCCCCTACACTTTTGCTACAAGTTTTTTGTATTCTGGACCTTCTTCGCCCAAAACAAGCTTCGTACCATCTATCCTAAATGGAGGTATATCCATAGGTCGAGGAGGAGGTCCAAAAGTGTTTACCCCACTTGCATCAAACTCACCACCATGACATGCACATTTAAATTGCAATGTTGCTGGTGTCCAAGTTGGAATACATCCTAAGTGAGTACAAAGACCAATCATAACTGCGTAGTCAGCATTGCCTACGACTACATCTCTGTTCTCATTTTTTTTCATTTCCGCCGTCTTTTTTAGTATAAAAATCGGTTTACCTCTCCATGTAACTGTACTTAATTGCCCCTCTTCCATTGGAGATAGATCGACTGTGGTAAATCCAGCTGCTTTTACACTTGGAAGTGGATCCCAAGTCTTTTTCATTGCCACAAGTGAGATAGCCCCACCAGCAGCAACAAAGCCACCAAATGCCATGCCGAGAAAGTCTCTTCTCTTAACTGCCATTCTTATTCCTTTCATTGTAGTTTTACTTATTTTACCCTAATACTATAGAAGAAACAGTTGACATGAGTCAAATGTAACTCTAAAGTCACTATTTTAACATAACAATGTTACATTTTTGCTTTTAACTTTAAATATTATCATAAATAAGTGCCTAAAAAGTGTTATTAGTAAATAGTTTTGAATTATATATTATTTATTGTTTCTTTTTGGTCGCTAAGATTTTTTCTTTTGCTCATCTTGATATATATATGTAGTATATCAATTGCAGCTGGGGTCATTCCACTTATCTCACTTGCCGCAAATAGAGTCGGTGGGGTGAATTTTTGTAGCTTTTCTACTATCTCATTGCTAAGACCTGAGATACTACTAAAGTCCATCATGGGTGGAATTTTGACATTTAGCATCTGCTTCATCTTGTCTATTTGCTCTTTTTGTTTTTCTATATAGTTCTTGTATTTGGCTTCGACTAAAATCTGCTCTTTTGCTTCTGGCGTAAAGCTATGAATCATATCTGAAAGTTTTTCTAGCTTTTCTATAGTGAAGTTCTTTCTTGCTACAATCTTTTGCAGGCTTACTTTGTCCGTAATCTTATCTTCACCAATTTCACTTAAAAATGCAATATTTTCTTTCGATGGAGTTAGAAAAGTATTGTTAAGGTAATCTATCCCTCTATCTAATTGCTCTTTTTTAAGCACAACTTTTGCATGAGTTTTTTCATCTATAAGCCCAAGTTTATATCCATATGGAGTGAGTCTTAAATCAGCATTATCCTCTCTTAGAAGAAGTCTATACTCAGCACGACTAGTAAACATACGGTAAGGCTCTTTAGTCCCCTTTGTTACCAAGTCATCTATAAGAACACCAATATAAGCTTCATCACGACGAAGAATAAAAGGTTCTTCATCATTTAAGCTCAGGACAGCGTTAATTCCTGCCATAAGTCCTTGTGCAGCTGCTTCTTCATAGCCTGTGGTTCCATTTATCTGCCCTGCACAATATAGTCCACCTACTTTTTTTGTCTCAAGTGTATGTGTTAGCTCTGTTGGGTTTACATAGTCATACTCTATGGCATAGCCATATCTTACTATCTTTGCATTTTCAAAACCTACTATGGAGTGCAGCATATCTAGTTGTGCTTCTGGTGGAAGTGAAGTTGTAAGTCCATTTACATAGTACTCTGTTGCTTCAAGTGTTTGAGGTTCTACAAAAAGATGGTGTCTATCTTTGTCTCTAAAACGGTTGATTTTATCTTCTATGCTTGGGCAGTATCTTGGTCCCGTACCTTCTATCTGTCCTGTAAAGAGCGGTGCTCTATGAAAGTTATTTTCTATGATTTGGTGTGTGTCTGTGTTAGTATATGTTATGTAGCATGGTAATTGTTTTGGTTTAAATGTTTCTCGCTCAGTTCTAAAACTAAAAGGGATAGGGTCTTCATCTCCTGCTTGTATCTCCATCTTGCTAAAGTCAATGCTTTTAGCATCTATCCTTGCACATGTTCCTGTTTTTAGTCGTCCCATGTCGAGTCCAAGCTCACGCATAGAGTCTGAAAGCTTGTTTGCAGGGAACTCTCCAACACGACCTGCTTCTTGCTTGTTTTCGCCTATGTGGATTAGACCTTTTAAAAATGTTCCTGTTGTGAGTATGATTTTCTTAGCATGATAGCGGTTTTTTAGGTGAGTGATGATGCCTGTTACTACTCCATCTTTGGTGATTATCTCTTCTGCTATCTCTTGAGCAACACTGAGGTTTTCACTATTTAAGATAAGATTTCTCATATATATTCTATACTTATCCATATC
This sequence comes from Sulfurospirillum sp., assembly GCA_026987955.1. Lineage (GTDB taxonomy): Bacteria > Campylobacterota > Campylobacteria > Campylobacterales > Sulfurospirillaceae > Sulfurospirillum_A. The sequence goes on along the minus strand of JALSME010000094.1, from coordinate 6,612 downwards.
TATTTGAGCACGACTCCCTCTGACTGCTGGACCTTTTGACTGGTTTAAAATCCGATATTGTATGCCATTGATATCTGTGGCAAGCCCCATTTGACCACCAAGTGCATCGAGCTCTTTTACAAGATGACCTTTTGCAAGTCCACCAACTGCTGGGTTACAACTCGTTGCTCCAATCTGTTCTGCTAGTATAGTTATGAGTAGAGTTTTCTTGCCACTTCTTGCACTTACAAGTGCTGCTTCAATTCCGGCATGTCCACCACCTACTACTATAACATCATATTTCATAAAATTCCTTCATTTACTTATGGCTATATTATACTATATTATCTGTTTGTTTTTTATTAGGAACTTAATAGAAAATCCAAATGCAACAAATGTAACAAGTGATGAGAAGGCAAAAGCATAAGAAAAATCATGCATAAAATCTGTTATATACCCAGCTCCAACAGGTCCAAGAATCTGTCCTATTGCAAAAACAAGAGTGATTTTACTAAAAATTGTAGCAGTTTTTTCTATACCAAAAGTCTCAGCGGTTAAAACTGCCATTATGGAAGGTATAGCCCATACGGAGATACCAAAAAGAGATGCAGAAACCCATAGATAAGATATGGGAAGCTCAATACTCATGATGACATTGGCAATGCACTGAACTAAAAAAACAACAGAGATAGTCTTATAGCGGCCTATTTTATCAGAAAGTGCTCCAAATATAGGTCCACTAAATATACTTAGAAAACCAAGAAGTACCCAAAATGATGAGGAAAGATTGCTACTTATCTGCCACCTGTCCATACTTGCAACTACAAAAAATGTAACATATATAACATATGTGATTCCAAAGCAGAAATATAGTACTCCAATGCGTATAAATCTTCTATCTTTGAGTATAGCGAGTGGATGTTCATTGTTTTTAGTTTTGTTTACATGTAGAGGTTTTTCAACTAGATTAAACCATATAAAAAATGCGATTAGTAGGGTAAATATAGCAAATAACCCCCAGGTATATCTCCATGATTGAGTACTGTATATTTTGTCCATAAATGGAACAGTATATCCACTAAGAACTATAGCAGATCCTCCTCCTGCATAGAGTAGACCAGCTGCTTTTCCTCTTATATTTCTTGGGACATTTTGGGTTATGTATGACATGATAGCAATCGTAGCAAGTGATCCAAAAAAACCACACATAAAGTAGAAAAAAGATATTTGATAGAAGTTGCTACTAAGACTCATAAGAAGCATACTTGCACTTTGAGTCAGCAAAGATCTAGAGATGAGTTTTTTAGGACCAAATTTAGAGTAAAAGATACCTGCAAAAACCAAACCTAAAAGATAGCCTATAAAGTTGCTAGTACCCAATAAACCAGCCTCAGATATACTCATGCCTAAATCTACTTGCATATTTGGAAGTATCATTCCAAAAACGAAGCGTCCTAGTCCAAGGCAAGCAAAAAGGACTAAGACACCAGATATGATAGGTTTTATATGGTCTTTCAAAATAGCTTTATGTTTTAAATTTATTTAGAACATTGTTTAGCTCTTCTGTTAAGTCACTCAGATGACTAGCAGCTTTTCCTATCTCGTCTATGCTTTTAGTATTGCTTGTTGTGTTGTCATGAACTTGTTGTATCTGCTGAACAATTATATCTATTTTTTTGCCAGTGTTTATGTAATCTTGTACAGTTTTTTCACTAGAGTGAGTTGCATTGTTCATGATTTCTGATGTATCGTTGATATCTGTTTCAACAAGATTTGCAACTTCTATAAGCTTTTCCATATCTTTAGAGTTTATGTTCATCTGTTCGCTTGTATCTGAGATTGCTTGAACGACAACATTGATAGTAGCATTGATTTCACTAAGAGATTTTTGGGTTCTCTCTGCTAGTTTTCTCACCTCATCAGCAACAACGGCAAATCCTCGACCATGCTCACCTGCCCTTGCAGCCTCAATCGCAGCATTTAAAGCGAGTAGATTTGTCTGCTCTGCTATATCTGATATGACTGTTAGAACATCTTTGACTTGTTCAGTATCACTACTAAGTTGAGTAATCTTTTGAGCCATCTCTATCTCTACATTTGCACTTTGACCTACTTGGTTTGCCATACGAAGTATCTGATTTCTTGCATTTTCTAGTTTCTGGTTTGCATTTTCTATCTCTTCTTTTGATTTTTTTGCTTCATGAAGGGAGGTTTCTAGTTCATGCTTTATCTCTTGTGACATCTTGTTTGTCTCTTCGACAACCTTTGATGTGTTTTCTGCTCTTTTTCCGACTTCTATAGATGTGCTAGAAAGCTCACTCGCAACGGCTGAATTTTCATTGCTTGAGTTTTTAGCTATGTTTATGATGTCTCTAACTTTTGATATAAAGTTATTGACTTGCATAGAGGTTTCACCTATCTCATCTTTGTTTTTTATCTCTAGTTCTCTTGTTAAATCGCCCTCACCACTTGCAAGTTCTTGGGCTCTTGCTTTGAGTTCGTTTAGCGGGGTACTTACCATCTTTCTCATAACAATAATAAGCATGACTAGTATAAAAACATCTATAAGTGCCATGATTATGATTTGATTGATCATGCCACTTTTTGCTTCACCTATTGCATGCTCTACTTGCTCTATTTTATCAGCAATGAGGATTTCTCCTACTCTTTTACCTTGAAAATCTTTAAGCTCTTTTCTCGCTATAAAGTAGCTTTTGGTTTTAAAACTTTTTCCAAGTGAATTAATATCTATATCTTTTATCTCGTTAAAAAAGTTCATATCTGTTGAGCTTTCTCTTTGTGCTAAGACTGTAGTTTTAGCTGCAGGTGCTTTTTCAAGAAGAGTAGCAGTTTTGAGTTGCGACTTGTCCATAAGAACTATAACACGAGCATCTATATCTTTTTTTGCAGCCTTAACTATAGAGTTAAACCCTTGCATAAACTCAACTGAGCCTAAGTATTCCCCACCTTGCATAATCGGAGCAATTCCTCTTATGACCATACCAGCTCTTCCAAGCTCGATAGCAACTAGAGGTTTTTTTGTCTCTTTTACTTTTACGATTGTGTGCCTAAAACCTGAGAGATCATCTCCATTTTTCGTTGGTTTCCACTGTCTTAGAAAACTCTTTAGATCCTTTGTATGTATATGAATCTTTACATTTTTATAGGGAGTACTCTCTTTGTAGGTTTTTATGAGTCTACCAAGCCCATCTATAGCAAACTCTATGTTGTCATATTTTAGTGCTTCAATGACATCATAGTTTGCAGATATATTGATAGCATTTGTAAGACCTATTTCGTACTTACTTCTAAGTTGGTTTTCTAGGTATACATTTAGAGTATCTGTTTTACTTTTGTATATATCTTTTTCAATCTTTTTTATACTGTTATAAGATGAAAAAAGAATAAAACACATTCCTATAACTATGGAAGCTATAAGTGGTATATGTATCTTAGTTGATATAGATAAATCTTTCATGTATACCCCTTTATATTTTTATCACTCTTAATTATATTTTTATAATACTTAAATTTACCTTCGTACTATGCTATAATAACGATAATAATTAATTAGGTACTTAAAATGTTTACAGGACTCATAAGAGAATTTGCCACAGTAGTTAGCTATGAAAATAGCTACTTAACACTAAAAGCAGACTACAAGCCACAGATTGGGGATAGCATAGCAACCAATGGTGTCTGTCTTACAGTAGTAGTCGTTGGAAATGGTACTTTTACGGTGGAGCTTTCAGCAGAAACTAGAGGCATAATGGCGGTAGAAAATCTAAAATCAAAAGTGCATATAGAACCAGCCATGGCAATAGGAGATAGACTAGAAGGGCATATAGTCCAAGGGCATGTAGATTGTATTGGGGTTATAAAATCAATCAAAAAAAACCAAAATGCAACTGACTTTGTGCTGAGTGTTCCTAAAGAGTATGCTAAGTTTATCATCCCAAAAGGAAGTATCGCAGTAGATGGAGTTAGCTTGACGCTAAATGATGTTAGTGGAAGTGAGTTTAGACTTACAATCATAAAGCATACTTTGGAAAAGACTATCTTTGCTGAGTACAAAGTAGGTCGCAGGGTCAATATAGAAACAGATATGTTCGCTCGCTATATTTACCATATGTTCAAAGAGAAAAAAGATATTAGTTGGGATAGTGTGGACAAAGTAATGGCACTCTACTAAATGGCATATTTTTTTACAGATAGAAGAATTGGTCAAAACAGAGAAAAACTGCAAAAAGAGGTTGGCGAAAGAAAACTACTTTTTATGAAACAAACTCACAGCGATATAGTTGAAGTTGTAGATAAAAACTGGACTATAAAAGAGTGTGATGCTATGATAACAATTGACAAAGATGTAGCATTGTGTGTAGTTGTGGCTGATTGTATTCCTGTTGTACTTGAAGATAAGCTAAAAGGAGTAGTAGGGGTCGCTCATGCAGGAAGAGTTGGCTCATATAAAAATATCATCGCAAAAACAATAGAAAAGATGAAAAAAGAGTTTGGTTGTAAGAAGGACGATATAGAGATAGTTTTTGGACCATCTATCAAAAAGTGTTGCTATGAAGTTGGGGAAGAAGTTACTAAGGGCTATGAGGAGTTTGTATCAGTAGTGCATGACAAGTTTTTTCTTGACCTAGTTGCTCTAAACTCAAAGGGTTTAAAAGCTCTACATGTAGAGCCCATATGCACATGTTGCAATCAAGATTATTTTTCTTACAGAAGAGATGGTACAAAAGAGCGGTTTTGTGGAGTTGTGTATGTATGAAAATAAATTAAAAGGTAAATTTAGTGTAAGAGATATAAAAATTATGCAAAAAGCAAAGGCATACGGTGTCGATTCTCTTAGTAACGAACACCTTGCAAAGGAGCTAATAGGACTTACTTTTAGTCATGAGTTATCAAAAGACAAGATAGACGGACTACTAAAATTTTACAGAGCAAGTGATGCCGCTATAAAAGCAGCACAATCATCATCCTAGCCTTTTACGAGAATTTTCAGATATTTAAAAGACCAAAGTATAAGACCAAACGCAAGTAGCTTTGAGCTCATTACTATCCAAAAAGCATAGTCAAAGTTACCATTTAAACTAAGCCCTGCAAATATTCGAAGCACCACAATAGCTTGGATTGCCCAAAACATAAAAATTGTGATTTTGTCTGCTGTTGGTGTCCGTCCTGAGTGTCCTAAAACAACACGGGTACCAAAGCCGATGAGTATAGTAGCAAAGTATCCAATTGCGAGTGTATGAAGTGCAGACTTTTCAAATACATATCCCAAATCAAACAGATTTGAAGTGGACTCTAAAAGAGATATAAAAAAACCAACAGGTAACCAAAAAAGTGAGAGATAAAGAACCCACATGATTGCAGTTACTTTGAAAATGGGTAGTTTCCATCTTAAAAGCTCATAAGTAAAAAAAGAAAACAGTGCCAAGTCTATAACAAATGAGATGATATTGTTTTCTAAACTAAGAGCAACTACTTTGAGACCAAGTAGTAAAAATGCAGTTTCTAGTACATATTTTGATTTGTTTATTTTGTAACCTGCCACTTTTACGCTAGAAAAAAATGGAACCATTCGTTGAGTAATTGTAAAAATTAGAGCAAATAAAAACATATAAAAACCCATGTGCATGCTAAATGTTTCAAGCCAAGAGAAACCAAAAGTAGATATAAAAAAGAGTACATTTGAGAGTAGTCCAAAACTAAATGCAACTAAAATCCAAGTAACATCGTGTTTATTAGGAACTATACTTTTTTTATAGATTGAAAACAGTGTTTTAAGACTCATGAAATTTGCAGCTATTAGTATAACAATAGCAATTTTGTTGAGCCAGTCTCCTATAAAAAGAGATGCTATATATAATATACCGCCAATAAGGAAAATATAGAATCTACCCATATATACATTTTTAGGTATAGCTGCTTGAGTAAGAAAACGAGGGAAAACAACGAACAAAAAACCTAAGAAAAACTGTATAAAAACTAGATGTATAAGTGGGTATGAGTGGAAGCTAGATATAGAGCCATTAAGTGTAAGAGTTCCTCCATAACTGAAGCCTAAGATAAAAAGAAAAGTTATAAAAAAGAGTATGCCAAAAGTAAAAAAAGGTTGATGAGGTTGTGATGCAAATTTGCTGTACATGTAGAGGTTCCTATAATTCAGATGTATTTTATCCGAATTATAGGAAATTTTTTATTTAAAAGTCTTGATTGTTATCAAATCTACAGGGTACCTCTAATAATAGGTATAGTCCATAGCAGTCACTACAAATGTGAGATTGTAAAAAATCTTTTTTGAGTCATAGCCTAAGCTATGGTGATAAAAAGTTTTGTGCAAGATTGCTTTTGTAGTGACTGCCCTATGGGCTTTAAGAGATTTACTCTCAGCTTCGTTAATACTCCTTGACTTAACTAATTAGGTCTTCGTTGTATTGCCTCACTGAAAGTCAATCTCTTAAAGCTATGGGCTATACCTATTATTAGAGGTACCCTTAGGTAACTACCTACTTAAGATTACTGACAAGTTCCACAACAGCTTGTGTCTGCAGCATCTTTGATAGCTGCTAATGCACCATCATAGTTAGGCTCTTCAGTAATTTCATTACAGATATCTTTGTA
>JALSME010000093.1 GCA_026987955.1 Sulfurospirillum sp. | reverse complement strand
GCATAGTCAATGCCTAGTATCTTGACTTGGTCATACACTTCTTGGGAGTGAACAAACTCAGCGATAGTTTTGATTCTCAACTCTTTTGCAAAGTTGTTTATGGTTTTTGTTATGATTCTCATGTCGTCATTTTGGTCTATATTCTTAATTAAACTTCCATCTATTTTCAAAAAATCTACTTGAAGTTCAACAATATGTTCAAAGTTCGAGTATCCAGATCCAAAGTCATCAATAGCAATTTTTGCCCCATAAGATTTAACTTGTTCTATAAAATTCATTACCTCTTGATAGTTTTCAATGCCTTCACTTTCAAGAAGTTCAAAAATTATCCAAGGACCTATTCCTGTTTTTTCAAGAAGGTCTAGTATAAATTTTTTTGTAATTTGATTAGTGATATCTAAAAAAGATAGGTTTACTGAAAATTCACAAGGGGATAAACTAAAAGTTTCAACACTTTTTTCTATAAGACTTCGTGAGAGCTTAGGGTATGCTTTTGAACTTTTTGCAATATCTAAAAACTGATATGGCGAGAGTAAATTGCCTTCATAATCCTTAACTCTCATTAGAGATTCATATTTTTCTATGCTACCTGTAGCAATATTTAGGATTGGTTGAAAGTGTGGAATAATCAGGTCCTTATCTATAGCATTTTTTATGATTTTAGAGGTTTGAATATTGGCTCTATACTCCTCCTCTTTTTTGCTTTGTTTATCATATATCAAGAAAGATTTTTTTGCTTTTTTTGCTTCTTTGAAAGCTATTTGTGCAAGTTTTAGTTGGCCTGAGTTTCCTTGTGAAGCTCCGATTGTCATAGAGATATCTATCTCTGCTCCATTATAAAAAAACCTTTCATCTTGTATTTTTATAGATATATTTCTTAAATATACTCTTAAATCCTCTTCTTCAATCTGTTCTAAACAAATCATTGCATAGACATCTGCTTCAAGTTTGTATAGTTTTGTTTGAGTGGTAATAAGATTTTGTTCTAGCCACCTTGCAACCAAAATCAAAATATTGTCGCCAAACTGGTTTCCATATAGATTATTGATTGAGTCAAAAGAGTCTATATTGAAAATAATATATGTTGAGTTTTCGCTATTATTTGCATTGGTTTTGTCAGTGAAGAGTTTTAGTCTGTTTGGTAGTTTTGTTAGTGAGTCTTGGTAGAGACTCTTTTTTATATTGTTTTTACTCTGCGTTAATTCTGTAATATCAGTTGCTAAAAACAGCACCTCATATAGATTTTCATTGTCATCAAATATAGGTACAAAAGAGCAAGATAGATGAATCTCTTCTTTATTGGAGGTTAGAAATACTTTTGTTCCTTCCCAGGATTGTTTACACTTGATAGTCTCAATTACACATACTAAGGTGTCTTTGACAGATTGTGTTAGGTCAAGATTGAGAAATTGATTACTTTTGATATGCATTATTTGACAAAATTGCCTATTTGCATGTATTGTTTTGAAAGATGAATCAAGTATAGCATATATGCCACTATTTTCAAAAGCTTTTAGGTAGGCATCGGCTCTGTTTTCTACATGTAGAGGTTCTTTAGATCTACAAAAAAAGTCCATAAATCGCCTAGTCCAATTTTTCACATATGTTCCTTGTCCACATTTTCCACTGTGTAACTCTATCAAAAATGATTTAAACCAATATAAAACCATAGCTCAAAGCATAACTTAAAGTATTTTTAGATAAAATCACGCTTCAATCTCACACACACCAATCCTTTTAGGTTGCAAACTTTAGTTTGTTGATGGGTGTGGAGGCTAAACCAAAATGGGGTAAAACCCAAAAAAACAAAATAAAGGAGACTTCATGGTAACAATGAAGGATTTACTAGAGTGCGGCGTGCACTTTGGACACCAAACTAGAAGATGGAATCCGAAAATGAAAAAGTTCATTTTTGGTGAGAGAAAAAATATCTATATTATAGACTTGCAAAAGACTCTAAGATATTTTAGACATACTTACAACATAGTAAGAGATGCAGCAGCAGAAGGCAAAACAGTACTTTTTGTAGGAACTAAAAAACAAGCAAGCAACGCAGTAAAAGATGCAGCTATCGCTTGTGGTATGCCTTATGTTAACCACAGATGGTTAGGTGGAATGCTTACTAACTGGAATACAATCAAACTTTCAATCAGAAAACTTGACATCATCGAAAAGATGGAAGAAGATGGTCAGATTGAATTACTAACTAAAAAAGAAGCTCTTATGCTTCGTAGAAAAAAAGCTAAATTATTAGATTATCTTGGTGGAATTAGAGATATGAAAACTGCACCAGATATGATTTTTGTAATAGATACAGTAAAAGAGAACATTGCAGTTTTAGAAGCAAGAAGACTTGGCATCCCAGTTGTTGCTCCACTAGATACTAACTGTGACCCTGATGTTGTAGACTACCCAATCCCAGGAAATGATGATGCGATTCGTTCAATTCAACTTTTTTGTAGAGAGATGAGAGAAGCTATCAACGAAGGTAAAGAGATTAAAGCACAAGATGAAGCTGAGCCTGAAGTAGAAGTTCCTAGCGAGGTAACAGAAGATGAAAAAGAGAAAATCGTTGAAGAAGCAGTAGCTGAAGGCGAAAAAGAAGCAACTACAGAGGAAGCATAATTATGGCTGAAGTAACCGCAAAATTAGTAAAAGAGCTAAGAGAAGCTACTGGTGCAGGTATGATGGATTGTAAAAAAGCATTAGTTGAAACTGAAGGTGATATGGAGAAGGCAACAGAACTTTTAAAAGAAAAAGGTCTTGGTAAAGCTGAAAAAAAAGCAGATAGAATTGCTGCAGAAGGATTAGCTGGACTTAGACTTGAAGCTAACAAAGCTGCTGTAGTTGAGATAAACTCAGAAACAGACTTTGTAGCTAAAAATGATGCATTTCAAGAGCTTGTAGCAAAAACCGTTGATTTCGTATATGAAAATGAGCCTGCAGATGTTGAAACTGTAAAAAGTAGTGATTTCTCAGAGTATTTTAATGATGCAGTATCTAAAATAGGTGAAAAAATTGAGCTTAGAAGATTTGCCGTTGTAAAAGCTGGTGAAAATCAAGCAATAAATGGCTATATTCACTCAAACAACAGAATAGCTGTAATTGTAAAAGCAGAGTGTGATAGTGCTAAAACAGCTGAAGAGATCAAGCCATTTTTAAAAAATATCGCAATGCATGCAAGTGCAATGAAACCTACAACTCTTTCATATAAAGATTTTGATGCTGAGTATGTGGAGAGTGAAACTAAAGGTAGAATTGAAGTTATAAAGAAAGATAATGAAGAGCTTGCAAGACTGAAAAAACCTTTGAAAAATGTACCTGATTATGTATCTCGTTTACAACTTACTGATGAAGTAATAGCAAATGCAGAAGCTAAAATCAAAGCTGAACTACTTGCAGAAGGAAAACCAGAGAAGATTTTAGATAGAATTGTTCCAGGAAAGATTGCAAGATATATTTTAGATAACACAACACTAGACCAAGAACAGTGCCTGCTTGACCAGCAGTATGTTATGGATGACAAGTTAACAGTAGCTCAAGCAGTTGATGCTGAGGCTAAAAGACTTGGTGGAACTGCTAAGATTTTAGAATTTACTCGTTTTGAAGTAGGCGAAGGAATTGAGAAAAAAGTAGAAGATTTTGCAGCAGAAGTTGCAGCTCAAGTAGGTTAATAATAACCGTATAAGCAAGAGGGCTAATCTCCCTCTTGCAAACTAACAATGAAAGGTAAAAATGTTACCTCTTTTAGAAGTAGAAAATCTTTCACACTCCTTTGAATACAATCTTTTTAAAAATATTAGTTTCCAGCTCATGCCCAAAGAGTCTATCTCGATAGTAGGTGTTAGTGGAAGCGGCAAATCTACACTTTTGCACATTTGTGCTACTCTTTTAAGACCAGACAGTGGAGAAGTAAAGCTTTTTGGTAAAAATTTATACTCTTTAAAAAACAGAGATATATTAAAAATAAGAAGAGAAGATGTAGGTATTATTTTTCAGTCTCACTACCTTTTTAAAGGCTTTGATGCATATGAAAATATAGAACTTGCAACACTTCTTAATGACACTAAATTTGATGATAAACTCATAGAAAAACTTGGTATAAAAGAAGTTTTAAAACAAAAAGTAGGTGAACTCTCAGGTGGTCAACAACAGCGAGTCTCTATAGCCAGAGTACTTTCAAAAAAACCAAAGATTATCTTTGCAGATGAGCCAACAGGAAATTTAGATAACAAAACAGCAACAGAAGTTATGGATATACTTTTTGAGTATATAAAAGAGAACAGTGCCGTTCTACTTTTAGTAACACATGACAACAATCTAGCAGACAAAACTAACATAAAATGCAGTCTCTAATAGCATTTATTGGACAAAATCAAGTCATACTTTTTTTGCTACTTTTTACAAGACTAAGCGGCCTTTTTGCTTTTTTCCCATTTTTTTCCCACACGAAAGTGCCTATGTCAATAAAAACTGCAATGGTGCTTTTTATGACTATGTTTCTTTTTCCTCTCTCTACACTTCCAGACATAGATTTTACGGTCGGTGCAATTGCACTTGCGGTTGTTAGTGAGATTATGTTAGGACTTATTGCAGGTCTTTTTTTAGTAATAGTTTTTGCAATGTTGCAAATGGCTGGAATGAGTATATCATTTGTCATGGGATTTACTATGGCAAGCGTGATTGACCCACAAAGTGGTACATCTTCACCAATCATAAGTACGATTCTTACAACACTTGCCCTTGTTGTATTTTTAGCATTCAACGGACATCATCTACTCATACTCTTTATGGTCGAATCATTAAAAGTCCTTCCCCTTGGAGAGTTTTACCCAACACAAGGCATATGGACATACTTAGTTAGTGCAGTTTCAAACATGTTTGTTTTTGGTTTTATTCTCTCTTTTCCCATAGTTGGACTCTCACTTCTTGCTGATATTGTATTTGGAATGCTTATGAAAACTATGCCATCTTTTAACCTTCTTGTTGTAGGTTTCCCTATAAAAATTATGGTCTCTTTTGTAGTAATGCTAGCAGTTCTAAGCTCCATGATGCTAGTTTTCAAACAAGAAATGCTTGAGGCCATTAGAATGCTCTCAATGCTACTAAATCAACAGTAAGTAAAGTTTTGCTACAATCTTAAAAAACAATATGTAGGGACACAATGAAATCAATTAAAAAATGCCTGTTTCCAGCTGCAGGATATGGAACTAGATTTCTTCCAGCCACAAAATCGATGCCAAAAGAGATGCTTCCAATTATGACAAAACCACTCATACAATATGGTGTAGAAGAGGCACTTAGTGCTGGTTGTGTGACTATGGCTATCGTCACAGGAAGAGGAAAAAGGGCTATTGAAGATCATTTCGATATTAGTTATGAGTTAGAACATCAGATTAAAAATACTTCAAAAGAACACTATCTAACTGAAATTCGAAAGCTTATTAGTCAGTGTACTTTTACCTATACAAGACAGGTAGAGATGAAAGGGCTAGGGCATGCTATACTAACTGGCAAATCACTTATCGCAGATGAACCATTTGCTGTAATTCTTGCAGACGATCTATGTGATAGTAAAGAAAAAGGAGTACTTTCTCAAATGGTAGAGGTATATGAAAAATATGGCTGTTGTGTAGTTGCAATCGAGGAAGTACCAAAAGAAGATACAAGCAAGTATGGAGTTATAGCAGGATACAAAGTGGATGGTAGGGATGATACATATAGAGTAGAAACGATGGTAGAAAAACCAGACCCAAAAGATGCGCCTAGCAATCTAGCTATAATAGGCCGCTATATACTTACGCCAGATATTTTTGAAGTCATAGAAAATACTAAAGCAGGTAAAGGTGGCGAGATACAGATAACAGATGCTCTTTTAGAGATGGCAAAACAGGGAAAAGTAATAGCCTATAAGTTTAAAGGCAAGAGATTTGATTGTGGTTCTGTTGATGGATTTGTAGAGGCTACAAACTATTTTTATGCTAAAGGAGACAATTAAATGAAAAATACTCTAGGCGATAGCCTAAGCTTTAGTGATAGGAATTTTTTCTGGGCCTTGCTCAGTAAAAAGGAGATAATTAAATGAATATAAGTGTAATAGGAACAGGATATGTTGGCTTAGTCAGTGGAACTTGCTTTGCACAGATGGGAAATAGTGTGACTTGCGTAGATATAGATGAGAAAAAAGTAGAAGAGCTAAAAAAAGGAAATGTTCCTATTTATGAGCCAGGACTCGAAGAGATGGTTTTGGAGAACTATAAGAAAGAAACTCTAAAGTTCACAACTAACATAGAAGAGGCTCTTGATGCTAGTGACATATGCTTTATTGCAGTTGGAACTCCTATGGGAGAAGATGGAAGTGCAGATTTGAAGTATGTTTTGGCAGTTGCAAAAAGTATTGGCGAGAATATGAACAAGCATACTTATATCATAGATAAATCAACAGTACCAGTAGGAACGGCCGAAAAAGTAAGAGCAGAAGTGCAAAAAGCACTAGACAAGAGAAGCTCAGACTTAACTTTTGATGTCATAAGTAACCCAGAGTTCCTTAAAGAAGGAGCTGCTGTTGAAGATTTTATGAAACCTAATCGTGTGGTCATTGGTGCAGACAATGAGCAAGCATTTGATGTGATGCGCGAACTTTACGCCCCTTTTACAAGAAATCATGACAGGTTTATAACTATGGACATAAAAAGTGCAGAGATGACAAAGTACACTGCAAATGCAATGCTTGCAACCAAGATAAGCTTTATGAACGAGATAGCAAATATCTGTGAGCGAGTAGGAGCTGACGTAAACCAAGTAAGAAATGGCATAGGAAGTGACAGTCGCATAGGTTATAGTTTTATCTACCCAGGTTGTGGGTATGGTGGAAGCTGTTTCCCAAAAGATGTTCAAGCATTAGTTAAAACAAGCAAAGATTATGGATATAATCCAAAACTTCTTGATGCAGTTGAAGAGGTAAATTATGCTCAAAAAAGAGTGATTTCTGATAAAGTTATTAAGCGATTTGGAGAAAATTTAAGTGGCATGACATTTGCTATTTGGGGACTTAGTTTTAAGCCAGAAACTGACGATATGAGAGAAGCAACAAGTATAACTGTTATAAACGAGCTAACAAATAGAGGTGCTAAAGTAAAAGCGTATGACCCAAAAGCAGTAGATGAAGCAAAAGAGTTTTATCTTAAAGATAATCTACATGTAGAGTATGTTTGTAGCAAATACGACGCACTCGATGACTCAGATGCAATGATACTCCTAACTGAGTGGAAAGAGTTTAGAAGTCCAGATTTTGATGAGATGTCAAAAAGACTCAAAAACAAAATCATCTTCGATGGAAGAAACCAGTACAATAAAAAAAGAGTTGAAAAGCTAGGTTTTGAATATTTTCAAATTGGTGTTAAGTAAAAATAATTAGGATTAAAGTGTGAAAATACTAGTAACAGGAACAGCAGGGTTCATTGGTAGCCATTTGGCGATTAAGCTACTTGAGCGTGGCGATGAAGTAGTAGGTTTAGACAACATAAACGACTACTATGACCAAAGTGTAAAATATGGTCGCCTTCAAAGAGGCGGCATTATACAAGAGCTAGAAGATGGCAAAAGTATAGTTTACAATGAACTGCTCACTTCAAAAGTTAACCCTCACTACAAGTTCATAAAACTCAACCTCGAAGATAAAGAGAACTTGGATAAACTTTTTGAAAAAGAAAAATTTGACACAGTCATAAATCTTGCAGCACAAGCAGGCGTAAGATACTCACTAACAAACCCACTAGCTTATGTTCAAAGTAACATAGTAGGTTTTGTAAACATTTTAGAAGCTTGTAAGCATAATAGCATTAAAAATCTATCTTATGCAAGTAGCTCTTCTGTCTACGGACTCAACGAAGCACAGCCTTTTAGCACAAGCTCAAATGTAGACCACCC
>JALSME010000092.1 GCA_026987955.1 Sulfurospirillum sp. | reverse complement strand
AAAAAATCAAAAATTATTTCACTTTGCTCTATTGTATATCCAATATCAAGAATACCACCAAATTGATTTGCTGAAAAAAATTGAATTTTAAAATGTTCCAAAATATATCCTTATATTAGACTAACGGTCGAATATAAAAATATGTTACCCGTTTGTGTAGTCTTATAAGTTCTACAATGGTATCTAAATTTTTCAAGTTTGATACTTTTTTTCGGCGAGGGTAAAATATTTTTTTACTATGTTTTGTTAGCTTTGGGCTAATCTAATAAATCAAAAACAACAGTACAGTTGGCTACTTTAGCAATTGATTTTAATTGGTCTGTTGACTTACTTCCTGCATTTTTAATAGTAACTTGCACATTAGCTTGTGCAACCTTTACAATTGACTTCAATTGGTCTGTACTTTTTGATGTGTCAATAATTACACTGCCTCCAGCTTTTACAATGGCTTTAATTTGGTCTGTTGATTTCATAGAATTCCTTTTTAATTAACTCTTTTGTAAGCTAACTATTTATTCAACGAACATTATAGTACACTTAGCTATTATGTGTCAATTATATAACACAAAAAGTGTTCGTTGATTTGTAAAAAATATTTCATTTTGTAATGTTTTTGGCTATTTTTTAAATTTTGCTTTATAATCCTTAAAAATAAAATGTGTTTTTAAAAGGAATATTGAAGATATCCGAACATTGTGTTTGGTATTTGTTAAAAAACCTTTTAAAAGAACTTTTTGTTCCTTAAAAGCTCATTTTTTTACAAACCATGTTGTATGATTTAAGTCAAATTACCCTCTAGCTTTTTTTATTGCTTCGTATGCCTCATTTAAATCTTGTGTCTTTTTCTTGGCAAATTTCAGCATGTCTTCTGGCAGGTTTTTACTCGCGATTGAGTCGTAGTGATACTCCTTTATAAGTCTTCTATAGTTCTTTTTTATCACTTCCATACTATCTGTTGGATTTGATTCTAGAACTTCATAGTACTTGCTCATACTGCTTTGTGGTTGTGCAAAGTTTGGTGGTGCTTGATGCCCAGCATTTGAGTAGCTTTGGTATCTAAAGCTTGCACCACCTTTCATGCCACTTGTTCCTATCATAGCCAATCCAATAACTAAGAAAAAATTGAATGGAAAAAAAAGAATTCTTGGAGCAAATATAAGTAAAACTATTCCTATTACTACAGTTCCAAAACAGACTCCAAGCCATAAAACTTCTAAAAATACACCTAGTGCGATTACGCCAAATCCTAGTATCTTTTGCATCAGTCTATCACATGACCGACAAATTTTGAGTAGTTGTTTAGTATAAGTTCACCTCTTCTAAAACCAAGTCCACACGCTTCATATGCATAAAAAACTCCTGCTTGATAACTCTTGCCATTTGCATCAGTATTTAGCTCCACATACTCTTGATATACGGGTGCAAAATTTTCATACTCTCCCCCTTCTTGAGCCAAAACATGGTTTTTATCATCTAATATCACAGTGTTAGCTCCTTCTCTACCAAAAACTCTTTTTTCTACTTGTTTCTTGCCTTGAAGTGGTTCATATGAAGTTTCTAAAAGAAGCGGATGATTTGGGTACAAATCCCATAAGATTTTCATAAAAGCTTTACTTTGAAACATAAGTGTATATGCTGGGTTTAATATGATTGCTTTTTGATTTTCCATGATTTCACTTAGCATTAAGGCAAGATTTCCTTCATCTATGCCTATATTTTCCCAAGGAATCAGCTTAAACCAATACTCAAAGTTTTCTTCGCCCTTAAATACTCCCTCTTCCCCATCAAACTCTACTTCATCTGCAAATGCAAAATCCGTTATAAAGCCAGCTTCATTTGCTGCTGCTTGGAGTAGTTTTGTAGTGTTTTCGTCTTCTATACTTCCTCTCACGCTTGAGAAAAGAATCTTCCAGCCACTATAGTTCTTCTCAAACTCTTGAGTATCTCCACCCATAACTACAAGTCGTTTAAAATTCTCTTTTATAGCTTCATATGTGTTGTTGAACTGGCTTCTCTCATCCATGCCATTGGCTTTTAGCAATGCCCATTGTACTATGGCTGTTTCAAAGAGTGCTGTTGGAGTGTCGGCATTGAACTCTATAAGCTTGATTGGTTTTCCATCTACTCCCCCAGCTAAGTCAAATCGTCCATATAGGTGCCAATGTACATCGTTTTCCCATGAGTGCTTAACCATCTCCACTAAGTTAAAAGGAATTCCAATCTCATGGAGTAGGTTATTCTCTATAACATGCTCTCCAGCTTCTACAAACATATCATATAACTCGTTAGTAGCTTCGTAGTATCTGTCTACTTCATCTTGACTTACTACTACTAGCTCATCTGCTACATATGGGCTTTTATCTTCATCAGTATGCCAGTAAAAACCTATGGATTCCAAGAACTCACTTGTTAGTGGTTTGACCTTTTCTAAAACTAACATCTATCCACCAAATCTAAAAGATGATTTTGATTTTGAATTACTTTTAGTACCAAAAAATCCACCACTTTTTCTTGTGCTAGACTTAAGACCACCACTTCTTGCCTTTTTAAAGCTACTATTACTTCTACTGTATGCTTGTGGAGTTTTATAGTTTGTTCTTCTTTGTTGCTGATAATTCTGGTTATTAAAAAGTTTGTTACCAATGTAACTTCCTAGCATTGCTCCTGCAACACTTGAAAGCAGGATTGACCCAAGACCAGGAGCTCCTGTGCTCATAGAAGGTTCTGTTAGAGAGGATGTACCGTTGTCTATTTTGACAGCTTCTTCTGCAATTAGTCTGTCCATCTCCTCTTTTGAGAGCATTCTCTCTGTACCATCCTTTTGACGCACTACCACTCTAGTTGTTGCACTTGGATATTCTTCGACTATGGTATAGCCTCCATTGTCCATCTGCTCTATTACTACAAATGCTCCCTTTACTTGTGATGCTTCTGTAAAAGCATTATCATCACTCTTCTTCTCGCAGCCTTGCATACCAGCTATGACTAAAGCTCCAATACCCCCAGCAATCACATAGTCTGATATCTTCCTCACATATTTCATTTTTTACCTACTATTTTTTTTAATTTTATATCTTTTCTAATATATATCTCGTCGTAACTAACTTTTACATACAGAGACTTTCCTAACTGTTTTTTTACTCTTTTGGTTATCTTTTTTTGCTCTTCATCTGTGTAACCTCTTTTTAGTAACCTCTCTTTAAGAGGTTCCCATTCTTCGAAACTTTCACACATCTGGTCAACAATATCCTCTTCTATCTCTATCTCCTCAATCGCATCAATAGGCTCATCATGATCGCTCATCTTGTGTCCCAAAGTAGGTACATTTGCTAGTGTCAGTATAGTTTTTAGCTGCTCATCTCTCTCTTTATAGACCTGCTCGATTTTTTCTTTCGATTCGATAAGCATTCTCTCTTTTTCAAAGTAGAGTCTATCTCTGTCATCTTCAAGTTTTTGATTTTTTTGTTTTAACTCTTCTATTTGGGATTTTAAAAGCTCAACATACTCACTATCCATAACACTTGTTTGGGTAGATCTTTTTGGAAGTCTTCCCTCCCTTTGTACTGTAGATGTTAGTAAAACATACTTCTTACCATCTTCTACAACACTCTCAAGACTACCTCGTCTTAGGCGATTGTAGATGGCTTCTTTGCTAACACCAAGATACTTTGCCATTTCCATAACAGTTAGTTTTTTGTTCATATGAAGTTCCTTTTAGCTAACAGATGTGTTATTATACATAAAAAGAGTAAATGGGAGAAGTGCATGAGGAGATTACTCCCCTCACAGCGTGATTATAGTCTAGACTCGTATCGTCTAAGCATATAAAGTTTCTTAAGCATCTTTTTACGAGCACTGATTTTTTGCTTTTTACGCTTTTCAGTACCTGTTTCAAAGAATCTTCTAGCACGAGTTTCAGTAACAACTAGGTTTCTGTCAACTTGTTTCTTGAACTTTCTATACGCTTCGTCGAAGGAGTCATTAGGATGAACCTTAATTCCTGGCATCCGACCTCACCACCTTTCGGTTAAATTTGACTTTTATTATATCGAACTAACCTACAGATAAACTTAGACGATAAATATATATTTATCGTTGACTTTATTCGTCCAAAATGATATACTTTCAAAAGTGATAAAAGAGTGACAATGATGAGGATTATACAGTGAACATAGCCCTACTTAAAAGTAAAACTGATAGAGTCAATGTGATGTCTCAACAAGAAAGCATTATTAAGTATGCAAAATCTGAAGGCATAAGACTTGATACAACAGAGATTGAAGGCTCTGATGATACAATTGCTCTAGAAGACAGAGGTGAGTTTAAGGGTTTTTTACGATCATTAACTCCCAAAGATAATGTCCTCATATATGATCTATGGGTATTTAGTAGTGATACTGGAGAATTGGTAAAGATTTTAGAGTGCCTACTTACAAGATCTATAAGAGTTTATATATGTAATTTAAATCTACATATAGATGAAAGCACTCCTCCTCTTGATGTACTTACTATTTTGTCACAATTTAGAGAGAAAAGCCTTTTTAAACAAGAAGAAGTTCATAAAGGTAGACCAAAAGGAAGAATGTCAAAGTCTAAGTTTGATCCATTTAGAGCTAAGATTATAGACAAACTTACAGAGGGAACTTCTGTTAGTAAAATCTCTAGAGATCTTGGAGTAAGTAGAACCTCTTTAAAAGATTATATTAACTCTAGAGGACTAAAAGAGTTGGTAGAAGCTAAAAAAAGTCTTTTAGGACCCAAGCGAGTTATCAAATCAGAAAAAAAACAGAGTGCTAAAAAAGAGTGCTCACTAATAAAGGAAAAATAATGTCATCAGCATGCACAAGCTGCAACAGTGGAACACAATATGCAAAAAAGAGATATGTAACATATATTATATTGACGATAATATCTCTTGGTTTGCCATTTATAAAAATAGGGGGTAATCACTTTTTTCTTCTTAGCTTTGATAAGAAGCAGTTACACCTATTCTTTACTGCATTTGATATGCAAGAGCTTTATTTAATGCCATTTTTATTGATTATGCTGTTTTTAGGCATATTCTTTATGACTACACTTGGTGGAAGAGTTTGGTGTGGTTGGTCATGTCCTCAAACTATATTTAGAGTTATCTATAGAGACTGGATTGAGACCAATCTTCTTGGTATTAGAAAGAGTATAAAAAACAAACAAAAACCTAGTAAAAATAGCCCAAAAAAGGCTATTGCAGTTGCAATTTGGGTTGTTCTTTCGCTCATAGCTGCTTCGAATTTTACTTGGTATTTTGTACCACCTGAAGACTTCTTTAACTATATGCAAAACCCATTTGACCATACAGTTTTATTTGGTGTTGTGATTGGAATCACTGCATTTTTAATTTATGATATCATACTTCTAAAAGAGGACTTTTGTATCTATGTATGTCCATATGCAAGAGTACAATCTGTAATGTATGACGAGGAGACAATAGCAGCGGTTTATAATGAAAATAGAGGTGGAAAAATATATGATGAACAGCATAATTTTGTCGACCAAAGAGTTGAGTGTACAGGCTGCGATGCATGTGTTAAAATATGCCCTACTCATATTGATATTAGAAAGGGGATGCAATTAGAGTGTATCAACTGCCTTGAATGTGCTGATGCTTGTACAAAAGTCATGGGTAAACTTGGCAAAGAGTCACTAATTACATGGGCTAGTTCTAGTGCTGTGGAGGAGAAAAGAAAGACAAAGTATATTAGGTTTAGAACCATTGCATATGGTGTTGCACTTGTTGGAGCACTTGCTGCTCTTTTTATTATGGGTACAACCAAAGAGCATATGCTTCTAAATATAAATCGAACAACCCAACTATATAAAATCCGTGATGAAGGTAAAGATATACAAAATGCATATACATTTTTGTTTCAAAATACAGACTCAAAGGACCATAAATACTACTTTGAAGTTAAACATGATGGTATTGATATCAAAAAACCTTCACAGCCATTTATGCTAAAAGCTGGCAAGAAATTAAAAAAGATTGTTATCTTAAGTGCTACTAAAAACTTATCTACCAATGAGAAGAAAGATACTATTTTAGATATCACAATTAGAGCATATGCGATTGACGATAAAGAAAAAATAGTAGTTGATAGAGAGACTACTTTTATATACCCAAGCCCCTATTCTATTAAAAAATATCTATCTAAATAGTCTTCTACATGTAGAGCTTTGTAACCACCTTTATATCTAAAGGTGGTTTGGCTCTAAAATTTTATCAAAATCAAATAAATATTTTGTTACCCTCTAATAAATTTATAAAAAAAAGAGAGAAATATGAGTGAACTTAAGAGAACAGCCCTCTTTGATCAGCATGTAAAGTTAGGTGCAAAAAACATTGGCTTTTGCGGTTGGGAGATGCCTGTTCAATATGAAGGCATATTGAAAGAACATGAGGCTTGCAGAAATGGTGTTGCTATTTTTGATACTTCTCATATGGGAGAGTTCTTTTTTGAAGGAGATCTTCTTTTTAGTGGAATTAACGAAGCTACAACAGTAGATGTACTAAAACTTCCTATTGGAAAGTGTAAGTATGGTTTTTTGCTAAACGAGAATGGAGGTGTTATTGATGATCTTATCATTTACAAAGCGGATGAAAATCGTTTAATGTTTGTTGTAAATGCCTCTAGGATAGATATAGATTTTAAAACTATTGATAGTAGACTTGAAAGTGGCATTCTTGTGGACTCTTCAAATGAAACTTCAAAATTAGATGTTCAAGGACCTAAGGCAAAAGAAATTCTTCAAGAATTTATACCTTTTGACCTTGATGAACTTGGTTTTTTTAGTTTTAAAGAGAGTGAAATCATGGGGAGTTTTGCACTTGTAAGTCGAACAGGATACACCGGAGAGCTTGGATATGAGCTCTATGTTGACAACAAGATTGCACCTAAACTTTGGGATGCACTTGTTGAAAAAGGTGCAGTTCCTGCTGGACTTGGTGCTCGTGATGTTCTTCGTTTAGAGATGGGGTATAGCCTTTATGGACAAGAGTTAGATGAGCAAACAACACCGATTGAAGCTGGTGTTGGATTTTTTGTAAAGTATGATAAAGATTTTGTTGGTAAAGATGCTCTTTTAAAACAAAAAGAAGATGGAGCCCCTAGAAAATCTATACCTTTTACCACGAACTCAAAAAGAGCTCCAAGACATGGTATGGATATCGAGCAAAATGGACAAAAGATAGGAGTCGTAACTAGTGGAACTTTTTCACCTTGTGTGCAGTCTGGTATAGGCATAGCTTCTGTTGATGCAAAGCTCTACAACAAAGATGTGCCACTCGAGTTAAATACAGGTAGAAAAAACATAGAAATTAGTGCAACAAAACTACCGTTTTATAATAAGGATAAAAAATGAGCAAAAGATATAGTAACGAACACGAATGGGCAATACTTGAAGGTGGTGTGGCAAGCATCGGACTCTCTGCATATGCAGTTGAACAACTTGGAGATATCACTTTTGTAGAGCTTCCAGAGATTGGAGCAGAGGCTAGTAAAGATGACAGTATTGCTTTTATTGAGTCTGTTAAAGCTGCAAGTGACATATACACCCCTGTAGGAGGTGAAGTTGTTGAGGTAAATGAGGAGCTTGAAAATACTCCAGAACTTTTAAACGAAGCAGCTGAGAGTACATGGGTATTTAAACTAAAAGTTAGCGATGCAAGTGAGTTTGAAACTCTTATGGATGAAGCTGGCTATAAAGCGTATATAGAAACACTATAATGCCGTACACTCCTCATACAAAAGATGATGTGCAAAAGATGTGTGCACAGATTGGGATTCAAAGTGAAGATGAACTCTTTGCTTCGATTCCAAGTGAGTTAAGAGCTAAGAGTTTTGATGTTCCTGAAGGGCTTAGTGAGTTTGAAGTTTTCGACAACTTTAAAGAGTTTGCAAGTCAAAATGACACTTCAAAAGTTAGTTTTCTAGGTGGTGGTTACTACGACCATATCATACCAACTGCTGTTGATGCTCTCTCAACTCGTTCAGAGTTCTATACAGCATACACACCATACCAAGCAGAGGCATCTCAAGGTACTCTTCAAGCTCTATATGAGTATCAAACTATGATTTGTAATCTCACAGGTATGGAAGCAACGAATGCCTCTATGTACGATGGTGGAACTGCTTTGGCAGAAGCTGCTCTTATGGCTGTTAGAATCAGTAGAAAAAGAAAAAGAATTATTGTTGATTCAGGAGTAAATCCAATCTACATCAAAATCTTAAAAACTTATCTCGCTTATCATGAACTTGAAGTTATCACTCTTGAAGTTAAAAGTGACGGAAGCGATAAAGAGACTCTTTTAAGTCTCATAGATGAAAGCATTGCTGGATATATCTTTCAAAATCCTAACTTTTTTGGCTCTATTGAGGACTACTTTGACATTATAAAAGCACTTCATGATGTAAAAGCAGTTGCAATTATGAGTTCATACCCAATCGCACTTGGAATTTTAAAGAGTGCTGGTGATGTTGATGCTGATATATTCTGTGGAGATGGACAGAGTCTTGGTAACTACCTCGGGTTTGGTGGACCATCTTTTGGTATACTCGCTTGTAAAGAAAAGTATATAAGAAATCTTCCAGGTAGAATCGTAGGAATTACAGATGATAGAGAAGGTAAACGCTCGTATGTGCTAACTCTTCAAGCAAGAGAGCAGCATATTCGTCGTGACAAAGCTACTTCAAACATCTGCTCAAACCAAAACTTGATGGCACTTCGTGCTACTATATTTTTGGCACTCCTTGGTAAAGAGGGATTTGAAAAACTCTCACTTCAAAACTACAATAACTCAGAGTATCTAAAGGCTGAACTTTTAAAAATAGATGGAGTTAAGATATACAACCAAAATCCAACTTTTAACGAGTTTGTAATCGAACTACCTATAAGTGCAAGTGAGTTTATAGACAAGATGGAAGAGCGAGGTTTCTTTGCTGGACTACGACTAGAGACTCTATATGAAAATTTTGAAAATAGAGTCTTGGTAAGCACCACAGAGAAAAGAACAAAAGCACAGATAGACAGCTTTGTAGCAAGTGTAAAGGAGATAGTATGAGTTCTACTCTATTTGAAAAATCACACAGCGGTAGAAGAGGTATAAATATACCAAAACAAGTTGTAGCTGATGCTCCTTCTCTTGATGGCTCACTTCTTAGAAGTGCAAAAGCAGAACTTCCTGAGCTTAGTGAGTTTGATGTAGTAAGACACTTTACAAGGTTGTCAAATAAAAATTTCTCAATAGACTCTAACTTTTACCCTCTTGGTTCTTGTACTATGAAGTATAATCCTAAGGTTCAAGAGCGTGTTGGAGGTCTTGATGGCCTTGCAAATCTTCACCCTCACCATATAACTAATAATAAAACTTCGTTAGTTCAAGGTGCTTTAAAATCTTTGAAAGTATTAGAGAATTATCTTACAGAGATAACAGGCATGAAAGCCTTCACTCTAACTCCTCAAGCAGGTGCTCATGGAGAGATGACTGGCGTTATGATGATAGGTGCTTACCACAAGAAAAAAGGTAACAATAAGCGTTATGTTATTGTTCCAGATTCATCACATGGAACTAACCCAGCAACTGCTGCTATGGTTGACTACGATGTCATAACAGTAAAATCAAACAAAGATGGCTCTATGGATTTAGAATCTTTTAAAGAGGCCATGAATGATGAAGTTGCAGCGGTTATGATGACTGTTCCAAATACACTTGGACTTTTTAACCCAGCTATTAAAGAGATATGTGATATCGCTCACTCTTATGATGCTTTGATGTACTATGATGGAGCAAATATGAATGCTATCATGGGCGTAATTCGTCCTGGTGACATTGGTTTTGATGTAATACATCTTAATCTTCACAAAACATTTGCTACACCTCATGGTGGTGGTGGTCCTGGTGCTGGTCCTGTTGGAGTAGGTGAAAGACTTATGGAGTTTTTGCCTGATTTAACAGTTGATTTTACTGAAGAGAAAGGTTACTTTTTTGGTGAAGTTAGCAAAAATAGCATAGGAAAAATATCTCCATTTTTTGGAAACTATTTAGTTTTGGTTAGAGCCTTAGTTTACATGCAAACTCTAGGACGAGAAGGCATGATAAATGCTAGTAGAAAAGCCGTTCTAAATGCAAACTACATTCTTTCAAAACTAAAAGACCACTTTGATGCACCATTTAAAAACTACTGCATGCATGAGTGTGTTTTGAGTGCTGAGAGCCTAACAAAAGAGCATGGCGTAAGAGCTATGGATATAGCAAAATACCTACTAGACTTTGGACTACATGCCCCAACTGTTTACTTTCCTCTTATAGTAAAAGAGTCGATTATGATAGAGCCGACCGAAACTGAAAACATAGATACTATCGACTTCTTTTGTCAAAAGATGATAGATGCTGTAGAGCTTGCAAAAAGTAACTCTGAAGCTTTTAAAAATCTTCCTCTAACTCTGCCAATAAGTAGACCAGATGAGACAAAAGCAGCTCGCTCACTCAACATAAGATGGCAAGCATAAATGCAATGGAGGTTTATCGATAGTCCAAAAATGAGTGCAAAAGCCAATATGGACTTCGATAAATCTTTAGTTGAGAACTTCGATGGCACCCCAATCTTTCGTCTATATAGCTGGGAGAAAAACTC
>JALSME010000091.1 GCA_026987955.1 Sulfurospirillum sp. | reverse complement strand
ACTAGAATACTTTTATTTTAAAGCATTTGAAACGGATAGTAATTTAACAAACCAGCTTCAAGAGCGGGGCTACATCTAACAAAACACAAAGACTGTAAACTTAGCCTAAATTCTCAACTCAAAATCTTAAATATCCTATCTTTTTTTGGATATTTTGTAAAAATAAAAATATTTCTAACAAATAGGCCAAATGCAAAAGAGAACAATAACTGGGATATAAGCAATATATTGTTAAAATTATCACAAAAAGGAGAACAATGAAACTAGTGTTTTTAGATGCAAAGACTATTGGCAATGATGTTAGTCTAGAAGCTTTCAAAGAGTTTGGGGAGTTTGTGACATACCCTACGACTTCAAAAGAGCAGACTGTAGATCATATTGGAAATGCTCAAGTTGTTTTGACTAATAAAGTTGTAATTGATAGTGATGTTATGGATAGATGTCCCCAGCTTAGACTCATATGCATAACTGCAACTGGCATGAACAATGTGGACTTGGATTATGCAAAGAAAAAAGGCATAGAGGTCAAAAATGCCGCAGGCTACTCAACAGCTTCTGTTACGCAAACTACATTTACATTGGCTCTGTACTTGATGGCTCAAACAAAGTTTTATGATGAGTTTGTTAGTAGTAAAAAGTGGAGTAGAAGTGGACTTTTTACAAATGTAGATCGACCATATAGTGAGATAAAAGGCAAAAAATGGGGCATCATAGGGTTTGGAACTATCGGTAAGAGTGTTGCAAAAGTGGCAGATGCTTTTGGAGCAAATGTTAGTTACTACTCTACAAGTGGTACAAATAACGACACTACATACACAAGAATGGAACTTGATGAGATGTTAAAGAGTTGTGATATCATCTCTATCCATGCACCTCTAAACGAAAAAACAAATGGACTTATAAGAAAAGAGCAGTTGAGTCTCATGAAAAAAGGTGCGATCTTGCTAAACCTTGGCAGAGGAGGTATAGTCGACGAAGCTGATTTAGCAGAGTCTCTAGACAGCCATGCCATACTTGCAGGATTAGATGTAACTACTACTGAGCCTATAGAAGAAGATAACCCTCTTTTAAGCATAAAGAAAAAAGATAACCTTGTTGTAACTCCCCATATAGCTTGGGCAAGTTATGAAGCTAGAGTTGAGTTGATGAGAATAGTAGCAAATAATATAAAAAGTTTTATAGCAAGCTAATGTACGACTTACTTATAGTAGGAAGTGGAGGAGCAGGACTTAGTGCAGCACTCGAAGCAAAAAAAGAGGGCTTATGTGTAGCTGTGATTTGTCAATCTAGCCCAACATCTGCTGCAACTTGTATGGCTCAAGGCGGGCTAAATGGTGTTGTTTATGAAGACTCTGGTGACAGCCCGTCTCTACATGTAAGCGACACTATCAAAGGCGGTGCAGGGCTTTGTGATGAAAAGATGGTTCGTCATATGTGCGAGGGAGCAAAAGAAGACATACTCTGGCTTGACTCTATTGGTATGCCGTTTTCTAGGAAAAAAGAGAGAATCGCCCAGAGAAAATTTGGAGCAGCAAGTTGTGATAGAACAACCTACTCACAAGACTATACAGGACTAAAGCTTCTTCATACACTTTATGATAACTGTTTAAAAAATAACATAGAGTTTTTAGATGAAACATTTGTTTTAGATTTGATTGTAGAGGAGTCTACATGTAGAGGTGTAGTTGCACTAAAAGATGGCAAAGTAAAAGCACTTTGTAGTAAAGCAACACTTCTTGCTACTGGTGGATATGCTGGAATATACCATGGGTTTAGCACAAATGCGATGGAGTCAACAGGAGACGGTATAGCGTTAGCACTAAGAGCTGGAGCAAAACTAAGTGATATGGAGTTTGTTCAGTTTCATCCTACCTCTTTGAAAAGTAGTTCAGTTTTAGTTAGTGAGAGTGCGAGAGGTGCTGGCGGCTTTTTAGTAAATCAAAAAGAAGAAAGATTTGTAGATGAGCTTTCGAGCCGCGATGAGGTGAGTCGTGCTGTTTTTTCTCAAATCGAAAATGGCAATGAAGTCTTTTTAGACATTAGACACCTTGGCAACGAATTTATCTCTAAAAATCTACCTCAAGAGAAAAAGCTTATACAAATCCATGAACATATTGATCCAAGCAAAGAGCTTATCCCTGTAACTCCTGCGGCTCACTATAGCATGGGTGGGATTGATGTTAATGAGGATCTACAGACCTCTTTAAGAGGTCTGTATGCAGCTGGAGAGTGTAGCAATGTAAAAGTTCATGGGGCAAATAGGCTAGGCGGAAATTCGCTTTTAGAGATAGTTCACTTTGGGCGTGCTGTTGTGTCTAAGCTAAAACTAGCAACTCTACATGTAGATACAAAAAGGCAAGAGGAAAAAGCAAAACAGAAGCTAAATAGACTTTTTTCAGATAAAAAAAGCAGTACATTTTTTGAACTCCGCTCGACTTTAGGTAAAGAGCTATTTAAAAAAGCAGGTATATTTAGAGATAAAAATGGCTTAGAAAATTTAACCAAAAACATAGAAGATTTACAAAACAGATTTGACAAACTAACCATAAGCGATACTAACTTAAAAGATAACGGTTGGCTAGTGTGTCATCTAAAGTTTGCTAACTCATTGTGTATTGCAAAAGTGGTGGTTTTAAGTGCACTAGCTAGAGAAGAGAGCAGAGGAGCACACTTTAGAAAAGAGTTTCAAAACACCGATAAAATAGCACTACACTCATATGTGGACAGCTCTTTAGAAGTAAGGTTTCAAAATGAAGATTGAGATACAAAACAGAACTTACGAACTGCCCTCACATGAGCAAACACTTTTAAGTGCGTTAGTTTACATAAGGGAAAACATAGACCCCACTTTGAAGTTTAACTATAACTGCAAAAGTGGAGCTTGTGGGAGTTGTGCCCTGCGTGTAAACAACCAAGAAACACTATCTTGTGAGTACAAAGTAAAAGACGGTGACAAGATAGAGCCACTACTACATAAAACAGATGTTAAAAATCGACTAAAAAAAGTTGAAAGTTGGTTACATGTAGAGAGCTTGAAGCCCATGGGAGAAGCAAGCGAACAAAAAATAGAACAGCAAAGTGACTGCATACTGTGTAGCTCCTGTTTTTCAGCCTGTCCAGTTCTATATGTAAAGCCAGATTTTTTAGGACCCTATGCTCTAACTCGCGTATGGAGATACATAGCAGACATAAGAGAAAAAGATAAACACGGTTTCATAGAACGCGTACAAAAAGAGGGCATTTGGGACTGCACCCTTTGCGGTGAGTGCACCTTAGCCTGTCCAGCAGGTATAGACCCCAAAGCAGATATACTCCACCTCCGCACAAAAAGCATGCAGGCAGGATACTTTGATCCAGCACCACCACAAGAGTTTCAAGATGATTTTGGATTTAATCCAAACTTTTAGGAGTTTTATTTTGATTCAAATATTAATTCACCAATTTACAACTGACAAAATAAGATTAAGTATTTAGAGATAACAATTACATTGGGTACAATATGTTATAGATTAATAGGAGAGAAAATGAAGTGTAAAATTTGTGGCTCTTTAGTAGATAAATTTGAGGATAAAGAGCTAAAAAAGTTTTATTATCACTGTTTAGAATGTCAACTTATTTTTTTAGATAGTGGCTTTCAGGTTTCTAGTGAGAGTGAAAAAAAACAGTACGATCAACACAATAACACTTTAGAAAATGAGGGTTATGTCAAGATGTTTAACGACTTTTTGGATTTTACTTTAAACGGTACATCTATAAAGAGTGTTTTAGACTTTGGAAGTGGACCATCTGCTGTTCTTGTGGAGCTTTTAAAAAGAAGAGCTCTACATGTAGAGCATTATGATAAGTTTTATCAGCCTAAAAAAGTGTATGAAAACAGGCAGTATGACCTTATCACATCAACAGAGGTATTTGAACACTTGGCGGAGCCTAAAGAAGTTTTAAAACTTCTCTCAAAGCACTTGAATAAAAATGGCATTATTTCTATTATGACTCTGT
The DNA here is from genome assembly GCA_026987955.1 of Sulfurospirillum sp. Lineage (GTDB taxonomy): Bacteria > Campylobacterota > Campylobacteria > Campylobacterales > Sulfurospirillaceae > Sulfurospirillum_A. Next base: position 40,422 of record JALSME010000091.1, on the reverse strand, counting down.
TCCATACTAACAAAAAAGATGCGTTTTTAAAGTGGTGGTATAGAAGAGATCCCACTCACATAACTTTTTTTACACCAAAGAGCATAGAGGTGATGGCTAAAGATTGTGGATTGAAACTACTACGAGATGATGGCAAAAGAGTAATTGTATTGCAAAAGATATGATAATTTAGATAAAATAGACTTAAAGGGTACCTCTAAAAACCCTTATATCCTCAGAGCCAAAGAAAGAGATAAGATTGTGCAGAAGTTTTTGAGTCATAGCCTTAGCTATGGTGAAGAAAAATTCTGTGCAAGATTGCCTCTCTCTTTGGCTCCCTGCGGGCATTATAGCAAACACGCTACTGCTTCGTTGAAATTATTTAAAGCTACTAGTAGCTCCTGCATAATTTTGCCTTGCACTAGCATATTTGCTATAATGCTGAGGACATAAGGGTTTTTAGAGGTACCCTAAAATATAAGGAATAAGAACATGGCAAAAGAGCATAGTTTTGATATAACAGCAGAGATAGACAAACAACAGCTTAAAGATGCATATGAACAAGCAAAGAAAGTTATCACAAATCGTTGGGATTTTAAAGGGATACCTTGTGAATTTACATACAATGAAAAGGCAAAGGTTATTACACTTATTAGCTCAAATGATTCAAAAGTAGAAGCGATGTTTGATTCACTTGTAAGTGAAGTCATCAAGCGTAATATCAGCTCAAAAGGTATAAAAGAGACGAGCAGAGATACTGTTGGAGGAGGTAACACAAAGATAACAGTTAGTATCAATGATGTTCTTTCTAAAGAGGATGCAAAAGCTATAGTAAAAAAGATTAAAGATTTAGGTCTTAAAGTAAAGTCTTCCATAAGAGGTGAAGAGGTTAGAGTAGTTGGAAAGTCAATAGATGATCTTCAAACGGCTATGCAAGCTCTTCGTGAGGCAGATATGGATATACCGCTTAATTTTATAAATATGAAGTAGAAACTTGGAACACGATGAAAAACTGTTTCAAATAGAAGTTATGCCACGCATTGTGGGCTTTTGGTGCAACTTAGCAGTATATGGCATATATATCACAATCAATATAGGACCTATTTTAATTGGGTTATTTTCATGGTGGTATCTGCACAACTGGTGGATTGGGTTCTCGCTGTTTTTATTTTCAGTTTTAGCTAGTGTTATTGTTATATCAAAGATGAGAATCAACTCTATTCCTTTTTCACAAAGAGAGATGGACTATAGTACAATTGCCGTTATAAAATGGTATATTGGCAAAAATATATGTGTGAAATGAGGTAATAATGGGGGCAGAGTTTTCTATAATAGGAACAGCAGTTCTTTTAATGTTCATACTAGATCCTTTTGGAAATGTGCCTCTTCTTTTGGCGATTCTAAAAGATGTAGACAATAAAAAGAAAAAGTTTATTATTATTAGAGAGTCTGTATTTGGGCTTGTTATTCTTTTAATATTTTTCTTTTTTGGGGAGGCATTTTTAAATATATTTCATCTAGAAACTGCATCTGTAACTATAGCTGGGGGTATTATATTTTTTGTGATTGCTCTAAAGATGATATTTCCTGGAGAAAAAGGCAATATTGCTCTTTTTGGAGTAGATGATCCTTTTGTAGTTCCCATTGCTATTCCACTAATTGCAGGACCATCAGCACTTGCAACAATTATGGTTATGACAAAGTCATATGGTGACCACTTTTGGTCACTTTTTATTTCTGTTATTATAGCTTGGTCCATATCAACTCTCATACTCTATATGTCCCCATTTTTATATAAGTTGCTAAGAGAAAAAGGCTTAAGTGCACTAGAGAAACTAATGGGCATGCTACTTCTTATGTTAGCAGTACAGATGTTTGTAGATGGAATAAGGGGACTTATTGGTTGACTCGCGCATTAAAGGGATGATTTTGGCAGCTAGTGGTGTTGCTGTGTTGAGTTTCGATGCTCTTTTGGTAAGACTAGTAGAGAGTGATGCTTCTGTGATTGCCTTCTATAGAGGTCTATTTATGGGTGTAATTATGCTTGCAGCATGGATTATCAAAGGCGAAAAAGATGTGATTCCAAAAGCTAAAAATGATCTTTTTATGATACTTTTTATTGCTCTTATTTCTGGTATAGGGACCTCTTTATTTGTGTTTTCTGTAAAAAATACAGTAGCTGCAAATACGGTAGTTTTTTTAGCTACTTCATCATTTTTTGGAGCAATTTTTTCATATTTAATTCTTAAGGAGAAAATTAAAAAAGAGACAGCAATTGCCATAGGGGTTTCATTTTTTGGAGTTATAATTATATTTGGTAATTCATTTAGTATAGGAGGGGGTTTACTTGGCGATTTTTTAGGGATACTTCTAGCTGTATTTATGGGCTTTCAGCTCACTCTTTTAAGAAAATTTAAAACTTTTTCACACTATTTTATAATCTCAGCAAGCGGATTTTTTTTGATGAGCATCATGTATTTTATTGCGGATGATGTTTTTGATATATCCTATCAGAGCCTATTCTTCCTCTTTCTTATGGGGCTAATGCAAGTAGTAGCAATGTTTCTAATATATGGAGCGACTAAGTATATTAGTTCGGCCGAAGTTGGTATATTTTCAACCATTGAGACAGTCTTAGCCCCTATATGGTTGTGGATTTTTATAGCCGAATTACCCCCTAGCCTAACTTTAGTTGGAGGTATTTTCGTTATATCTGCTATTTTTATAAATGCGTACCCTCATATAAAGAGTCGTGATAAATTATGATAGAAATTTATCAATAATTTCCTTATATTTTTTCTCAATAACATGTCGTTTCTTTTTAAAGGTATTAGTGATTTCTTCACCAGCTTTAAATTCATCTTCTAAAAAATAAATATTTTGTAGCTTTTCAAATGGTTTAAAACCTTTTTTTCTATGAAGAAGCTCATTCATATCAGCCTTAATCTTACGAAGTATCTGTTGATCTTCTAGTACATTTTCCATAGAGTTTATGGCTTTGTCAAAGTTTTCTTGCACATACTCTTTTAGCTTGTCAAAATCTGGAACTAAAAGAATACCAAGACCTTTTTTGTCTTGACCAACAAGTATATTGTCGCTAATAAAAGGAAGCATAGATATAGCTGATTCTATACGACTTGGGTCCACATTTTCACCATTTGCTAGTACTATAACCTCTTTTGACCGTCCTGTGATGATAAGTTCATTTTTGATAGTAAATTTGCCTAAATCACCAGTTTTAAAGTAACCATCTTTTGTAAATGCTTTTGTATTCTCTTTATCGTTTTTATAATACCTTGGTGTGACCTGATCCCCTTTTAAAATAATTTCACCAACTTGTCCGATATCACACTCTTCTTCGTATTCATCAACGATTTTTAAGTCTGTTCCTTCTATTGGAAGCCCTAGTGTTGAAAATGTATTGCAGTTAAGAGCCCTTCCGGCGATTGCAGGAGCACACTCTGTCATACCATAGGCATTTACTATTCTAATGCCAATAGCATCTATCCACTCATCTAAAAAGTCAGGCAGAGTACCACCGCCACTAATAGCAAGCTTAAGTCTTCCTCCAAATTTTTCTTGTACAAGTTGGAGCTTCTTTTTTGCAAATTTGTTTGGAAGGTATAAAAATAGTAATTTGATGTAAGAAAATAGTTTTCTACAGGTAGAGGATATTCCCTCTTTTTCAAACCTTGGAAGCTCATCTTTTACAACTCGTAAGTTGTAGTTATACATCGCACTAATCGATACAAGTTTTTTAAATATTTTTGCTTTTTTAGGATCTTTCTTCTCTAGCGCACTATTTATTTTTGTATACATTGACTCCCAAAGTCTAGGGACTGTAGCAACAAGTGTTGGCTTAAATTCTTCCAGATCTGCAGCAAATGTTTTAATCTTAGAGTAAACCATACTACAGCCATGTGAAATTGCAAGATACTCAGCTGCTCTTTCAAAGATATGCCAAGAAGGCAATATTGATACCCATGAGTCCTCATGTTTCAAATCTATAATCTTTGGAAGGTTGTTGACATTGTGCATGATATTTTTGTGGGTTAAGATAACACCTTTTGGTGTTCCTGTGGTACCTGAAGTGTATATTAGAGTGAAAATATCATCTTTTTCTAGGTTATCTCTTAAGTTTTTAAAATCTTCTAGTTCATTGTTATATATTTTTCTATTTTCTAAAATTTCCTTATAAGAGTATATATTACTAAAAAGTTTGTGTATTTTGTTAGCTTCAATAACAAATATAGATTTTAAGCTCAATAAATCAAGTATTTTTTTATGCTCTTTGTATATAGATTCTGTTTCAACTATAAGAAAATCTGCCTCACTATGTTTCACTATATACTCTAACTCTTTAGAAGGAGTATCGCTTCCTCTAGGAATACTAATAGCCCCAAGTGAGATTAATGCCATATCAGTTACAATCCACTCATATCGGTTATCCGATATAAAAACTACTTTAGAACCTTTGTGTATACCTTTTGATGCAAATGCACGAGATAAAATAAGAACATCTTCAAAAAATTTCTCATAAGAAACAGTAAAAGTTTTTTGTTCTATTTTGTAGATAAAGGCAGTATTGTTATTGTGTTTTTCACAAGTTTCAATAAACATATGAAAAAGTGTATTATGTATTGTTTTCATAGTATAAGTATACTATAAAAGTTACATGTAGAGAAGATATCTCTACATGTAGAGGTGTTTTAGATAGGTAAAACTCTAATTTTTTCTGAACACTCCTCTTTTAGAACAGATTCTATTGCAAAAAGAGTTCCTGTTGAGCTACTTGCACAACCGTGGCAAGCACCAAGGTATCTAATATATATATCAGTATTTCCATCATCAGTATCTTTAATATCAACTATTTCAAGATTTCCACCATCCATAACTAGCATAGGACGAATATCTTTATCTATTGCAGCTTCAACTGCTTTTAGTTTTTGAACCATTGTTAAGTCATCAAAAGGTATATCAGAGTGAGTGCCAGCAATTTTTGCATCTGCAAGTGCTGACATTTTTTCCATCTCCATCTCAGCTCTTGTGTCTTTCAAAATATCAACTAGGTAGTAGTCTTTCTCTTCGTGCCCACCTGGTTTAACACAAGATTTACAAAATGCACCAGCTTTAGTGTAGTTTGTAATCTCTTCGACTGTATGAAGGTCATTAATTTTTATAACTTCCTTAATTGTTCCAAGTGTTACTCTAGCACATTCACATACAATAATATCAGTCTCAAAGCTTTCAGCATCTACACCTTTATAACTAGCAGCTGCAGCTTTAATAACATCATAAGCCATAACAGAGCAGTGCATTTTTTGAGGTGGAACCGCTGGAGTATCAGGGTTGTCACGCATCGCATGTTCAACATCAATATTGGTTATTTTTACTGCCTCATCAACAGTTTTGCCTTTACATAAATCAGCCATCGTATCTGAGCTTGCTATCGCTGTTCCACAGCCAAAACTCTTAAACTTAGCATCTTCGATGACATTTGTATCTTCGTTAACAGCCCAGTAAAGCCTAACAGCATCTCCACAACTTTCCGCTCCAAAGTCTGCAACGATTAGTTTTAAGCCCTTTTCTTTAGCTTCTTCTTCTGTAATTTCACCCATATTTTGTGGGTTGTTCATCAGATCTTGTACTTTTTGGCTGTACTCTTCCCAGATTGAGCCGCCTATTAAATCATTTTTTGCCATAATATTTTCCTCGTATTTCTTTTTTATAATTTACTATCGTGCCAATCAGGTGCATATGAATATGTACTTGATATAGCTCTTAATCTTTTAACTGCATCATTTAAAATGCTAACTGTGTAGTCTATCTCTTCTTGGGTTGTAAATCTTGAAAGTGAAAGTCTCAAAGCTGTATGAGCCAAATCTGCCTCAGCACCAATAGCTTCCATCACAGGGTTACTCTCCAAATCTTCACTAGCACATGCACTTCCTGTACTTGCTGCTATGCCATTTTTGTTTAGATCCCAAAGCATTGCTTCGCCTTCAATGCCTTTTACACTTACCAAAATTGTATTTGGTGTTCTCTCATCTCTTGTTCCTACAACAAAAACATCGTCTAGTTTTAGTACCTCATCTTCAAGCTTGTCTCTTAGTTTTCTTACACTATTTTTTTCAAAATCTAGATTTTGAACTGCGATGTCGAGTGCCTCACCCATACCAACAATACCTGCAACATTAAGTGTTCCACTTCTTCTACCACCCATATGCTCTCCGCCATGAAATAGTGGAGTTAAAGGTTGAGAATTCTTTATATAGAGTCCGCCAACGCCTTTTGGTCCATGAAATTTATGAGCTGAAAAGCTTAAAAAATCAATATCTATTTTTTGTAAGTCAACAGGTATTTTACCTACTGCTTGTACTGCATCTGAGTGAAAAAGTATATTATTTTCTTTACATATATTAGAAATTTCTTCTATAGGAAAAATCATACCAGTTTCGTTGTTTGCCCACATGATTGTTACAAGTGCAGTTTTTTCAGTAATACTCTTTTTTAAACTCTCAACTTCAATAACTCCCTTTTCATTTACAGGCAAATAAGTTACCTTTACACCAAGAGTTTCTAAAAACTTACATGTAGAGATAATAGCAGGATGCTCTACCTCACTTGTAATAATATGATCTTTTTCACCATTTAATATATAATCATTATAGATACTTTTTAAAACCCAGTTATTGCTCTCTGTTGCACATGAGGTTATAACTATATCATCTTTATCACTAGCATTAAGTCCAGCATAAAGCTGGTCCATAGCACGCCTAAGTGCTGGGTGAGATTCACTACCAAATTCATGTAGTGAGTTTGGATTTCCATACATCTCAACAAAATATGGTTCCATTTTTGCAAATACTTTTGGGTCTACCATTGTAGTTGCATTATTGTCTAAATAGACTCTCATTTTTCTTCTCCATTTTAATTAGGATGTTTTTTATCCTATTTCTTTTTTTGTATCTTATTATCTTTTATATTAAAAAATACTTTATTTTAAAATTGACTTTAGTTTTTCAATACTATCTTCAAGAGAAAACACTTCTGTGGGTGACTGTTGTAGGTATTTTTCCATCTCTTCTTTTTTACGAATTGCTTCATCTAGTTCCATATCATTTCCTTTTTGATATGCTCCAATTCGTATGAGAACTTCATTTTCTTTTAAAATAGAGTTTAGCCTTTTAAATTTCATAGCAAGACTTTGGTGCTCTTGGCTTATGACATCGCTCATAACTCTTGACGCACTATTTTGTATGTTAATTGGTGGGTAGATTCCGTAGTCTGTCATCTCTCTGCTTAAAACTATGTGACCATCGAGTATACTTCTTGATTGGTCTGCAATCGGGTCACTAAGGTCATCTCCTTCAACCAAAACAGTAAAAAATGCAGTAATTGAGCCTTTGCCCTCCTCTTTTCCTGCTCTCTCCATAAGCTGTGGAAGTAGAGTTAAAACAGAAGGTGGGTAGCCTTTTGAAGTTGGAGGTTCACCAAGAGCCAATCCTATCTCTCTTTGAGCCATGGCAAAACGAGTTACAGAATCCATCATAAAAAGTACATCTTTGCCTTGGTTTTTAAAATACTCAGCAATACTCATCGCACTAAATGCTCCATACTTCCTCATAAGAGGACTGTCATCACTTGTAGCAACCACTAAAACAGTATTGCTTAAATCTCCACCAAGATTTTTGTGTATAAACTCTGGAACTTCACGACCACGCTCACCAATAAGTGCAATAACTTTTATAGGAGCTTCGCTCCCTCTTACAATCATGCCCATTAGAGTTGACTTACCCACACCACTACCTGCAAAAATACCTACTTTTTGACCTTTGCCTGATGTTAAAAGACCGTCTATGGTTTTGACACCTACACTAAAAGGCTCATCTATAAGCCCTCTTTTCATGGGATCTAGAGGAGCTTTCATGATTGACGAGTATGCTACTCCTTTTATGGCAGGTTTTCCATCTTTGGGACGAATAAATGGATCAACAACGCGACCCAACAGCTCATCCCCAACAGGTATGCTCATGCCTTGTTCGTTTATAAAGACTTTATCTCCACTTTTAAAACCTTCTATAAAACCAAAAGGAGATATAAAAAATGAGTATTGGTCGATTTCTGTAACCATTCCTAGTTCACTTTTTGTAGCATCATCAAGAGATATGAGCTTTACAATATCACCAATACTTGGTCTAAGTCCCTCAGCTTCTATGGTCGTAGAACTTATTTTTTTTATAGTTCCAAATTTTGGAGAGAGATTTCCATTTTTTAGTCTCTCTTTGAAACTTTTTAGCTCCATTAGTAGCGAGTAACCATAGGTGAGTTAATGATGTCAAAAAACTCTTTTCTTGTATCGGATTTTAAAAATGCTCCACGAAGAGCAGAGGTAGTTGTAGTAGAGTGAGCTTTTTGTACCCCTCTCATCTCCATGCACATATGTCTTGCTTGAATCACAACGGCAACACCTTTTGGGTCTATGACATCATGAATTGCATCTGCGATTTGTTCTGTAAGCTGCTCTTGAATTTGAAGACGCTTTGCAAATATATCTACCATACGAGGTATCTTTGAGAGTCCAACAACTTTACCATTTGGTATGTAAGCCACATGTGCACGACCTATAATGGGAAGTATATGATGTTCGCAAGTTGAGTAAAACTCTATATCTTTGATGAGAACCATCTGGTTGTTATCTGTCTCAAAAAGTGCATCATTTAGAACTTTTACTGGGTCCTGATGATACCCCTGAGTCATCTCCATAAAAGATCTAAATACCCTGTTGGGAGTTTTTACTAGGCCTTCACGAGTTGTATCTTCACCAACTATTTCTAACATAGTTTTTACTGCATTTTCAAACTCTTCTTGTCTTTTTATCATGCTTCTTCTCTTATATAAATTTAATAGTAATTATATCTTTTGTTTGCTTTTTTGTTTCTTTGTTCAAAAGGTAACTAATAATTTGATATAAAGCAAAATTTAGGTATATTAAGAAAAATTTTTTAGAAAAAGGTAATGTATGCAAATCAAAGTAGAAAGAGTTGATAGTGCAAATGCAACAGCAGAAGCAAAAGTTTCAAAGGCATTTTTAGACGAAAAAAAGAAGAAGATGGCAGCTGAAGTTGCAAAGACTATGAAAGTAGATGGTTTTAGAAAAGGTAAAGTTCCAGCACATGTTGTTTTAGCAAGACATGGTGAGCAGATAGAAAAAGATGCTGAGCAAGAGGCACTAAGAGTATTTTTAGATGATGCACTAAAAGAGTTAGGTGTAGATAATAGTGCTGTTGTAGGAGAGCCTAGTATCACTAAGTTTGACAAGACAGATGATGGACTTGATGTAGAAATTAAAATCTCTTTTCGTCCAGAAATTGATTTAGGAGACTATAAAGCGTTAGTTCCTGAGTACAAAACTCCTCGTATTTTGAAAAAAGATATCGATGAGAGAGTCAATACTATGTTAAAGATGACTGCGCCACTTAAACCCTTAGCAAGAAAAAGAGCTGTAAAAGATGGAGATTTTGTAAAAATTGATTTTGAAGGCTTTATTGATGGCGTTGCATTCGAAGGCGGAAAAGCTGAAAATTACTCACTAGAGATTGGAAGTGGATCATTCATTCCTGGTTTTGAAGATGCTATTATTGGTATGAAAATAGGTGAAGAGAAAGATATTGAGGTAACTTTTCCAGCAGAGTATAATTCAAAAGATTTAGCAGGAAAAGCTTCAGTTTTTAAAGTAAAGCTTCATGATATTCAAGAAAAAGATATTCCTAAAGAGCCAAGCGAAGAGGTCCTAAAGCAACTACTTCCTAACGAAGAAAAACCAACAATGGAAACCCTTGAAGCACAAGTAAAAGAGCAGCTTAAAAACGAAAAACTTTCAAAAATATTTTCTGATGAGGTAAAACCAAAATTTATTGAAAATATTATTGAAAAAATTGAGTTTGCACTTCCAGAGAATATAGTTGAGCAAGAGATTGATATGCAAGTTCGTAATATTTTCCAAAATATGAGTGAAGAAGATATAAAAGAGTATTCTGAAAATCCAGATAAAATCAAAGAAAAAAGAGAAGAGTATAGAGAAGAGGCTGCTAAATCTGTAAAACTTACATTTATTGTTGATGAGTTAGCAAAAGCTGAGAAGATTAAAGTAGAAGACCAAGAGATTACTCAAATGATATACTTTGAAGCAATGCAGCAAGGTCAAGACCCAAAAGCATACTATGAACAGTATGAGAAGCAGGGTGTTCTTCCAGCAATCAAAATGTCAGTGATTGAAGATAGACTATTCACAAAACTTTTTAGTAAAGATAACTAATGAGCTATGTTCCAGTAGTAGTCGAAAAAACAGGTCGTGGTGAGAGAAGTTACGATATATACTCTCGTCTGTTAAAAGATAGAATCATCATGCTTAGTGGCGAAATCAATGATCAAGTTGCGTCTTCAATAGTAGCGCAACTTCTTTTTTTAGAAGCAGAAGATCCTGAAAAAGATATCTATCTTTATATAAACTCTCCAGGTGGAGTAATAACAAGTGGCTTTAGCATATATGATACTATGAATTATATTAGACCAGATATAAGTACTATTTGTATAGGTCAAGCTGCTTCTATGGGGGCATTTTTACTTAGCTGTGGAACTGTTGGCAAGAGATACTCTCTGCCAAATTCTCGTATCATGATTCATCAACCACTAGGTGGTGCTCAAGGGCAAGCAACAGACATAGAAATACAGGCAAAAGAGATTTTAAGAATGAAAAAGTCTCTCAATGAGATTTTGGCTAAAAATACAAAACAGACTGTAAAAAAGATAGAAAAAGATACAGAGCGTGATTTTTTTATGAGCTCTAAAGAAGCTATGGACTATGGACTAGTAGACAAAGTTTTGGAAAAAAGTTTTAAATAAAGTACAATTTTAGGGAGAGTAGTGATGGTTCGTTTAGATAAGAACAAGATTCAAAGTGGTCTTGGAAGACGCACAAAAGAAGAGGCAAGTAGTTCTAATATAGATACTTCGAAATCTCAAAATTCCAATAGTGAACTAGAAAAATTCTCCCTATATGTACTTAAAGTCCTTATGGATGAAAACATCCCTCCTACTCCCAATAACTTTCAAATATATTTTGAAAAACTACTAGATAACAAGCCACTCTCTTTTAAAAAGCGTATCAATGATTTGCTTGAAGCTGAGAGTGTCAATGAAGATGAGCATAGAGCTAAGATGGAGATGGAAGTTAAAGAGGGATTTGGGCAGATAAAGAGTATCATGAAAGTGGTTTCAACAGTTTACAAAAACATCAATGTTATGAAAGAGATACTTAAAAAAAGAACTGCAGAACTTGAAGTAAGTTCTGCACAACTTTCAGTAACTAGTATAGCTTCTGCGTTAAATGAGGACTTAAAGAAACTCTCAGGTTTGATGGAAAAGCAGATGACCACTTTAAAAGTACACTATGAAAAGACCGGTTCAATTTTGAAAGAGATAGAGAGCAAAGCTGTATTTGATTCTAGATTTGGAGTATATAATAGAAGATACCTTCTTCAGTCTATTGCAAATGAGTGTAAGTCTATCGAGCAGTTTAGACACAGAAGTACACTTGTTTTAGTTAAAATTAAAGATGCCATTTTAAATAAGATTATAAACCAAAAAGATAGAATGATTTTGACAAGAAATATTGCAAAACTCCTCCTTAAAACATCAAGAAGAAGTGATGTCGTTGCACACTACGGTGAGGGTGTTTTTGGTATGCTGATGAGACATACAGATATAAATAGTGCTAAGAAGGCATGTGAGCGTATTAGTGATCTTATCTATCTAACAAACTTTTTTATAGGTGATATGGAGGTTGATACAGATATTGAACTTGCAATTGTCCCTATCTCTCCAAATCATACGACAGAACTACTTGTTTCTGTAGCATTAGACTCTCTGCCTAAGACAGGAAAAAGACTAGAACCCTATATAGTTTGTGAATTAGATGAAGAAGATAGTTCAAAGGAAGAAAATGATTCGTGATGTACTTGTATATCCCAATAAAAGGTTAAGAGTAAAGTCTAAAGATGTAGTAGATTTTAATAAGGAACTTCACTGCTTACTTGAAGATATGAAAGATACAATGTATGCCAATGAAGGTATAGGACTTGCTGCAATTCAGATAGGTGTAGATAAAAATGTTCTTATAATAAACCTCACAGATGAAGATGGTGAGCAAAATCATGAGAATCTATTTGAAATTATTAACCCTGTTATTCTTGAAGCAGAGGGAAGCATAACATATCAAGAGGGGTGTTTGAGTGTTCCAACTGTTTATGAAGAGATAGAAAGAAAAGAGAAAATAAAAGTTAGATACTACAACAGAGATGGCATAATGATTGAAGAGGAGCTTGAAGGCATAATGGCAATTGCTTTTCAGCACGAATTAGACCATCTTAATGGGCATCTATTTATAGAAAAACTTTCTTACTTAAAGCGTAAAAAATTTGAAAAAGAGTGGAAAAAGAAGCTAAAAGAGGGAAAATGATTTGAGTAAAAAGTTTCTCTGTGCAACTCTTTGCGATAATCGAGCCTTTAAAGTAGATGTAGAGTCTGCTTTTGTGAGGGCACTTCCTGGGTTTTCTATCGTAGGTATGACAAATCAGTCTATTCAAGAATCAAAAGAGCGAATCAAATCAGCTCTTACTCATGTTAAATACAAGTTTCCAGCACAAAAAATTACTGTTAGTATGTCACCAAGTGATCTCAAAAAAGAGGGAAGTCATTTTGATTTAGGAATTGCACTTTTGCTATATATGCAAAAAGAGAGCTTCACTTGTGACGAATTTTACATCTTTGGAGAGCTTGGTCTTGATGGTGATGTAAAATCTACAGTATCGATATTTCCTATTTTACTCTCGTTAGCTTCTCAAAATAAGTCACTTAAAACAATAGTCCCAAAATCCATAGTTCAAAAAATCAACCAAATACCAAATGTCGAAGCTTATGGTGTAAGAAACTTAGAAGATGCAATAGAGCTTATAAAAAGCGATAAAAAGGCTCTACATGTAGAGCTGTTTTCTTATAAAAATATGATAGAAATAGAGGGTGAAAAATATTTTTATGAAAAAGAGTTTGAGCTAGATTTTTCTGATGTTAAAGGACAAGATAGAGTAAAAAGAGCTATGGTTATTAGTGCTGCAGGCATGCATAATATACTTCTTGAGGGAAGTCCTGGTTGTGGCAAAAGCATGAGTATAAAAAGACTTAGGCATATACTTCCCCCGATGAGTATGAGAGAGATGCTAGAGTCAAATGCATATAGCTGTATGAGTGGCGAGGATAGAGAATTGGATGCAAAAAGAGCCTTTAGGAGTCCACATCATAGCTCCTCTAAGCCTAGTATTTTTGGTGGAGGTAGTAGTAAGTCTATGGCTGGAGAGTGTGCATTAGCTCACAATGGCATACTTTTTTTCGATGAATTTCCTCATTTTTCAAAGTCAGTTTTAGAGGCCCTTCGTGAGCCACTAGAAGATAATCAAATTTTAATTTCAAGAGTTAATTCAAAAATCAAGTACGAAACAAAATTTCTTTTTACTGCTGCTCAAAACCCTTGTCCTTGTGGGAACTTGCTCTCTTTGAGAAAAGAGTGCAGGTGTAATGAACTAGAGATAAAACGATATAAGAGTAGAATTTCAGAACCACTTATGGATAGAATTGATATATTTTTACAAATGAGTGAAGAACTTGAGACAAGTAGTAAAAAAAGTTCATCACAGATGTTTGACGATGTTCTTCAAGCTTTTGTATTTCAAAAAAAGCGTGGGCAAAAAGAGTTAAATGCTAAGCTTAGCGAGAAGGAGCTAGCTGAGGTACTACAGCTTAGCGAAGAGGCAAAAACACTTCTTGAAAAAGCTTCTTCACAGTTTGGACTCAACCATAGAAGTCTACATAAAATAGAGTCAATTTCAAGAACAATAGCAGATTTAGCACAGAGTAAAAAAATATATAAAGAGCACATTTTGGAAGCACTGAGTTTTAGGAGAAGGTAATGCAGAAAATTTTTGAAGAGGTTAAAAGCCTAGACAAGAGGTGCTATGATAAGCTACACTTAAGTGAAGATATTTTGATGGAGCAGGCTTCAATTGCACTTGCAAATGAGGTAAGAAAACAGACGAATAAAGGGCAAAAAGTTCTTTTTGTGTGTGGCCCTGGCAACAATGGGGCAGATGGTATAACGGCTGCTAGAATACTCGTAAAAGAGCTAGATGTGTCTGTTTATATTCCAATTGGTGTTAAGTCAAAAATGGCAGAATTACAGCTTAAAAGGCTTAGGGCTCTACATGTAAAAGTTGTTACAAGTATTATAGATGCTGATGTCTATGTAGATGCAATATTTGGTTCTGGTTTACAAAGGGATTTGAGTGAAAATATCTCTTTAATTATCCAGCAGTTGAATGAAAAAAAAGCAAAAAAAATCTCTTGCGATGTTCCTACAGGCATTGATTATGAGGGTAAAGTCAGAAATGTATGTTTTATAGCAGATATTACAGTTACAATGGGTGCATTAAAAGAGTCTCTATTTAGTGATAATGCAAAAGACTTTGTAGGAAAAATAAAAGTTGCAAATCTAGGTGTAAGTAGAGAGAATTATGAAACAAAGTCAAACAGTTTTTTGCTTGAAGACTCAGATGTAAAACTGCCCTTTAGGGAGAAACAAAAAGCCAATAAGGGTGATTTTGGTCATGTTGTAGTTATTTGTGGGCATAAAGAGGGAGCAAGCAGAATAAGTGCAATTTCATCTTTTAATTTTGGTGCAGGACTTGTTAGTCTAGTTGGTAAAAACAGAAACAATATACCATATAGTATTATGAGTAGTGAAGTGCTTCCATCAAATTTTTCAGTTGTAGTTGCTGGAATGGGACTTGGCAATATATATGGAGATGAAAAATTAAGAAACTTTCTACTTTTACATGAAAAACCTTTAGTTGTTGATGCAGATTTGTTGCACCATAAAATTATAAAAGAGATTTTAGAGAGTAAAAATGAAGTTGTTATTACCCCACACCCTAAAGAGTTTGCTTCACTTTTAAAAATTTTGAATATTGCAGATATAGATGTTAGTGAAGTTCAATCAAGTAGATTTAAGTGGGCAAGAGAGTTTTCTAAAAAATATCCTAATGTAGTCTTAGTTTTAAAAGGCGCGAATACTATTATAATAAAAGATACCACTTTATATGTCAACTCATTAGGCTCTTCTAAGCTAGCAAAAGGTGGAAGTGGAGATGTGCTAGCAGGTATGATAGGAGCATTGATAGCTCAAAACTACAGCATATTAGATGCTGCAATTAGTGCATCTATAGCACATGCAAAAGTAGCAAATGAGTGCAAATGTGCTAGTTTTGGTATTAGTCCAGAAGATCTATATGAAGGAATAAAGTGGTTGTAAAAAAAATAGCAGTTCTTTTTAGTGGATCTGGCTCAAACCTAGAAAAAATTTTAGAAAATGTTCATGGTAAAACATTTGAAACATGTAAAATTGAAGTAGCATGCTTGATATGTAATAAAAAAGATGCATATGGCATACAAAGAGCAAAAAAATATGGGCTAGATACTACTATAGTTTCACATACTGACTTTTCAAGTAGAGAAAATTTTGATAGAAAAATTGTAAATATTATTAAAGATAGTGAAGTAGATCTTGTTGTTTTAGCAGGATTTATGAGAATTTTAACTCCAGAGTTTACTAAAAATGTTAATGCTATCAATCTTCATCCATCATTGCTCCCACTTTTTAAAGGTGCAAATGCAATAATAAATAGTTATAATTCTACGATGAAAGTAGGTGGTATAAGTGTTCACTATGTGAGTGAAGAGCTTGATGGTGGTGAAATTATTGCACAAGAGTGCTTTCAAAAAGATGGTATGAGCTTGGAAGAGTTTGAAGAAAAAATACATAATTTGGAGTATAAACTTTTGCCTAAAACAATAGTAGATATACTAGACAGATAAATTTAGAGAGTAGAAAATTCCAATAAATAGCATAAACACTTGACAAATAGACTTTATTTGGGTAAAATTTCAGCCTTAAATACGAAAGGTAAATCTTTTGTTTTGAAGGCTCGGGGCGTAGCGCAGTCTGGTTAGCGCACCTGGTTTGGGACCAGGGGGCCGAAGGTTCGAATCCTTTCGCCCCGACCATTTTTATTTACACGGTAGGTGTAGCTCAGTTGGTTAGAGCATCAGGTTGTGGTTCTGAGGGCCGTGGGTTCGATTCCCATCACTTACCCCATGATTTGTTCGGGTTTGCGCCCGTAGCTCAATTGGATAGAGCAACGGACTTCGGATCCGTAGGTTGTAGGTTCGACTCCTGTCGGGCGCACCATTTTTTATGTGCTTCCTTAGCTCAGCTGGATAGAGCAACGCCCTTCTAAGGCGTAGGTCACACGTTCGAATCGTGTAGGGAGTACCATTTTACTGTCTCAAAACTGATGAACAAAATCCATCAGCTTTTCAGTCACTAAAGCTTCGACTTTGTCGAGACTTTACTACCTTTGACTGCTTGAGATATCTTTTAATTGTTGTGCGGATGTGGTGGAATTGGTAGACACGCCAGACTTAGGATCTGGTGCTTCACGGCGTGGAAGTTCGAGTCTTCTCATCCGCACCATTACTTTGGTAAATCTTACTACATAATATGTGTCTATCTAAATTTCAATATTCTTAAACCATTGTTTGCGAAGTTTGATATAACTTTTTTTAAAAAAATATAGCTTTTTTTTATTTATAATATATGGATTTTTAAAATAGTATTCTAGTAACCATTTCTCTTTGGTTTTATTTAATTTAAATTCTACTACAACAGTTGCGAGGTCAAAATATGGGTCATTGTACCTTGCATATTCCCAATCAATCAGCTTTATACTATCTGAAAATATAAAGTTCTTAGGATTTAAATCATGATGGCAAAGTACATGGTCTTTTTTTCTATTAAAAACTCTTTTATTAATCTTGATTCCATGCAGTCTTTTTAAAAGTAGAGCAATATTTTTAATATCTAGTTTCTTTAGTTTAGTCTTGTGAACACCTTCAATAAACTCACAAATCATAAATGATTCGTCATAGTAAATAGGTTTGGATCCTATTCCCTTTTTATATGCTTCAAAGGCAATATTAAACTCCATATTTCTATCAATACAATGGGCACCAAATACTTTTATGATATAGTTTTTTTTAGTCGTTTTTAAAATGTAATTTGTATTAGAAAATCCTTGGTTTTCCAACAAACTTAAACTAGGCAAAGTTTTCCATTTTTTACATTGTAAACCCTATTGGCAATAAGTTCACAATCATTAATATCATGTGTAACCATAATTGTATAGAGTCCTCTCTTTTTCGATATTTTTTTTACTAGATTTAGCATTTTAATTCTAGTTTGCAGGTCTAGTCCTGTAAACGGTTCATCTAGAAGCAGTATGGGCTTTTTTCGTATTAGTGAACGAGCAAGCGCAACCCTTTGGCTTTGCCCTCCTGAGAGAGATGAGGCTATCTTGTTTTCAAAGCCTTCTAGTCCTACCTCTTTCAAAATTTGCTTTGCTTCATCTAAATCTTGTTTCTTGACTTTTAAAGATGTACCTATTCCAAGAAGAACATTTTTTATGACACTAAGATGTTCAAAAGTATTGTACTTTTGAAAAAGTATTGTTATTGGTCTATGCTCTGTGTTTAAAAGAGTTATGTCCTCATTTTTAAAACTTATATTCCCACTTAAAGGGGTCAGAAAACCCGCTATCAAGTCTAATAGGGTTGATTTACCGCTGCCACTCTCTCCTGTAATACCAACTATTTCATTTTTTTCTACATGAAGAGAGAAATCATAAATAGTTTCGTCATAACGATATGTCAGATTATGTACTTGAAGCATTTTTAAAAACCTTTGGTAAAAGTATGAAGATGCTAAGTGTTAAAACAAGAAGTATCATAGCAACTCCAGCTCCATCTTTGGTTTGGTATGAACCCATAAGTTGATACAAGTACCAAGGTAAAGTTGTTATTTCGTTACTCCCAAAGAGTGCAATGACGCCTAAATCTCCTAGTGAAAGACAAAAAGAGAGAGTAAAAACATAGACTATAGATGATTTAAGATATGGCCATTCACAATATAGCCATCTTCTTGCTCCTGTAAGATTTAGTGAAAATGATAGCTTGTCATAATGTTGTGCAATGCGTTGCATTGGAGGGTATATGATAGATAGAGCAAACGGTAGTGACATTAGTACATTTGCACATAAAACTGCTCCTATCGCCCAGACTGTAAGTGGAGCTTGAAATTTTTGAGACAATAGAAAAAAGCTAAGACCAAGAATCAAAGAGGGAATCGCTAAGTAAATATTTCCAGAAAATGCAATGAGTATGTTGAAAAAATTTGTGGTTTTTGACTTTTTGATTCTATGAGAAAGATTAAAATTTCTTCTTGTATCACTTATTAAAAGAGCAAATATAACTGTAATTATACCTGAGATTGTAGCTATAAATAGGCTTGTAAAAAAGGACTTAATAAAAAGACTATCACTTAAAATTTTTCTAAAATCAGCAGATAGACCATCAACAAAAATAGAGATAAGAGGTAAAACAAAAAATAGAGTAAATACAAAAATAGTAAAAATTTGAAAAATTTGTAGTTTTTTTGGTTCTTTCCATAGTATTTTTCTATCTTGAGTCTTTATATTTGAATTACCAATTTTAAAATTGGCAGATAGGAAAACTAAAACCATGGTAATACAGAGTTGAATTAGTGCAAGTTTAAGAGCAAGAGGTATATCAAAATCAAGCCTTACAGCTTCATAAATTGCAACTTCTAGTGTGTTGTAGGCAGGTGATCCGCCAAGTGTTAAGACTATAGCAAAAGATGTGAAGCAAAGAAGAAAAATAGTAGATGAGATGCTCTTTAAAGAGAGTTTTATTGCGGGGTACTCTACTAGTAAAAATCTTTTAAAAGTTGAAAAATTTAAACTTTTTGCTAGTTTATATCTCTCTTGTGGTATAGATTCAAAAATATGAAGTAGACTTCTTGTAGCAAATGAAGCATTAAGGTAGACATGTGCAATTAAAATTCCGCCTAAACCATATATTGAATTCTCAAACGAGTAATCAAAGAAGTGCAGCAAAGCTCTGTTGACCCAGCCATTGTTGCCAAGAATTGAAATAATTCCAAATACGACAATAAGAGTTGGCAGCACAAGAGAAGATGAAAGTAGTGCAACTAAATAATCTCGTCCTCGAAACGAGCTTTGGTGGGCTAGTGACCAAGCTAGTATAGTTCCAATTATGATTGAAATTATAGTTGATAATAGAGCTTGAAAAATCGTAAATTTAATAAGACCAATAGTTCGGTTGGTTATTAATGAAGATGTAAAACTTTCATAGTCTGAATTTAAAAAAAGTGTATAAAAAACTAAAAAAGCTAAAAGTAAAAGTCCAATTGAAATAACGCCCCCAGGAAATACTGAGAGGCGAAATCTCCAAATGCTATTTGATAGCATCTAGCCATTCATTTTGGTATTTTTTTCTATTTTTTTCTATGATTTTATCATCTATTAAAAGCATTTTTGATGGTATATATAGGGATTTAAATCCTTCAGGAAGCCCCTTTTTTGTCTTTACAACAGGGTATAACCAGTTTGTAGTTGGGATAATATCTGCAAAAGTTTCACTAAGAGTAAACTCTAAAAACTTTTTTGCCAATTTTTTATTTTTTGAGGATTTTAGTATGGCTGAAACTTCTATCTGTCCATAATGCCCCTCTTTAAATTTTGCAGCTTTAAAGTTGTTTTTTTTCTCCGCTATGATGTGATAGGCAGGAGAAGTTGTATATGAGAGGACCATGTTAGCTTCGCCTTTTAAAAATAGTCCATATGCTTCACTCCAACCTTTAGTGATGGTCAAAATATGTGGAGAGAGTTTTTCCCAGTATTCGCCTGCTTTATCGCCATATATTTTTTTGACCCAAAGCATAAGACCTAAGCCTGGAGTTGAACTTCTTGGGTCTTGAATAATGATTTTAAAATCTTTAGGCATCTCTAAAAGCTCTTTAAAAGAGTTTGGGACTTTTTTAGTTCTATTTGCATCATAAACAAATGCAAAATACCCATAATCATATGGCAAAAACTCTTTATCACTCCATTTGACAGGTAAATCAAGTTTTGAAGCATCAATCCCATGTTCCATAAAAAGACCCGTTTTTCTAGCTATTCCAGCCGAGCTTTTATCTAGTCCTAAAAGTATGTCTGCTTTTGTATTAGCACCTTCTAGTTGGATTTTTCTTAGTGTTCCAATCGCACTTGAAGTTGAGACAAATTTCAAGTTACAATTGCACTCTTTCTCAAAAGCATCTTTTATCTTTGGTGCAGGACCCCAAGAAGCAGTAAATGAGTCGTATGTATATATGACCAAAGTGGGCTTAGAAGATTGTGCTTGAAGCATCGTTGTTAAAAACAGTATGTAAAAACAGAGTTTGAGTAGTTTGTTCATGTGATTTTCCTTATATCTACGCCCGCATTACCGGGATCAGTTTTTTAGGGTTTTTTCTCAGCCAGTATTGGGCACCCCTTAGACGAGCTATTATACCTAATTATTTCCATCAATTGGCTGATAGTTATAACTTTTTATTTGACCATGATCAGAACTATAGCTAATCTCAATAGGACGACAACAAACCCTGCAATCTTCTACAACCGTGATTTTATCATCTCCTATATCTATATCAAGATAGAGCGTTATACTTTGCCAACAGTATGGACAAGTTATGATAACCTCTTCCATATTATCTTAGCAAAGGAAGTTGACCTAGCATCTCTTCACAGTAGTCCCACTCATCTAAACTATCTTTCCACTCTTGGGGAATAGCATTTACTCCACAATAAGCACCAAGAACCATGCCAATTGCAATAGAACGAGAAGCGTTATCGCCACCAACCATAGTATTGGCTTGCAGGGCAACTCTAAGAGCATCTTTTTGCTCTGAATATTTGAGTATAAAGTAAACTGCACCAGGGAGTGTGCCTTCTGTTGGACTTGCTTTTCCTACTTTTATAGGCTCAGAGCGACCTACATCCCAAAGTCTTGCCATGCTTGTAAGTGCTAAATCATCGACAAACTTCTCATGCGAGAGTCGGCTATTTTTATCTGTCGCTTCTTCTACTTTTGCCACTGCTTGAGCAACTTTACTCTCAAAAAAACCGCCCATCTGTTTTGCAACATCAGTTATAGCTTTTTGAGGAGTTTGTCCACCAAGGACGCGAAAAGTAACACGAGCAAAAAACTCACCACCACCAAGAGCATGAGTATCTCTATGCGTAAACATACTCTTTTTAGCAATATCCACAATCTCTTCTTCACTATCATAGTAAGCATAGGCAGCTGCGTGACGCAAAGCCATAGCGTTTGATCTACCTCCGAGATGCTCAACGCTCACACCTTGTTTAACTTGGGCATAGGTCTCTTTTGTCATAGTGCATATCCAAGAACCCCAGTTGTTTTCCAAGCGATTCATCCAGTGAGGAAGAAGTTTTTCTACATCAAAAGGTTGTGGGGAATCAGGCAGTGAAGATAGGTGCTCTAAAATAAGAATGTTATAATCCCCATAGTCAGTAGTTCCTCCAGCTTTTTTACCAGGGTGATAGTTTTGTGCACCCCAACCAATACCGTGAGTCTGTCCACCCATCATCTCGCCAGGCGACATAAACTTTTCTATCGGTTTGTTCCCATAAGCAGCATAAATCTTAGGAGCATCATACTCATAGTGACTTCCTAAACACAAAGCATCTCCTGTAATAGCTCCAAAAAATGCACCTTTTATTCTATCTTTTTTTGTAATTTCATTCATGTTCTATCCCTATATAATTCTTTTGTTAAAACCCTACTATCAACCAAACCTTTTCCTATGGTAAAGTGGTATAGAGATTGAAATTTGTTTGACTTCAATCCTAACAAATCGTGAAAAATATCATCTAAATAACAACCGATACCAGTTGCTTGAAAACCGACTGCTGTGGCTTCAAGGTAGAGTTGTTGCCCTATCGCTCCACACTCCCAATACAGCTCTTTGTATCTATGTGCACCATGCTCTATAATCTCATCTGCAAATGGACATAACATGCCCAGTGAAAAAGCTCCATCACTTGCTATGCCTTGTCCGCAAGATATGCTTTTAGCAGTTGTACGAAAATCTCCATATGAAAGAGCGTATAAATCTTCACTCACTTCTTCCCATAAAAAGTCTTCTCTAAAAGATGATTTTAAATCTTCTAGCTGGCTTTTTGCTCTTACAAAAACATATAACCCAGACTTTAATTCCTCAACATTATGGACAAATATCACAAGATTGGCTAAGTTCTCAAACCCATTAAAGCTCTCTTTTGTGCTTTGAAGTATGGTTTTGAAATTTTTAAATGAGATATGGTTGTTGTCCTTGTCCATCATCTGAGCACTTCTTCTTTTTAGTATTACCTCTTTTGACTCTTTTGAAGGCTCTCTTTTTATGATGACTTGCTGATTTTTTTCATACACATTGCCTTGAGATGAAGAGGTTGCTTTTTCTATCTCTTCTATAAGTGGCCAGTTTTGGTACTCTTGGGCTATATTTGTTGCAATCGAGTCAAATTTACTTGGAGTAAGTTTTGAGATATCTACAACACCCAAATACTCATCAGGAGTGATTAGAAGCAACATATCAGGAATCTCACTCTCACTAAATCTCTCTTTTTGGTCAAATCCAAGCAGTTTGGCTAGAGTTTCATCACAAACTTCACTCATGTACCTGCACTTCCAGCCAAGTGTTTTTGCACTTATCTGAACTGAGCGAAGAGCATGACCAGCATCTAGATTTACATATCTAAAAGCTCTCTCTCCATACTTCCAGACCTCTCTGTAAACAATCGAGCTAAGTGCTACAAAAAATGAGCCCTTTGGTAGAGTCTCCCAAATGCTTGAGTCAAGTTCGTTGAGTATCTCTAAAGAGTGATTTTTGGGAGCATAGTGAGAGATGGTTGTATGTGTATGTATGTTTTGTATTGGAGGCAAGATAAGATAAGCCTCACTTGGATGCAGGTTTCCACTTGAGGCATTGCACCTCAAAGCCCACTCATTTACCCCATCTGATTTCATAGCCGAAATACCCATAGAAAACTGCATAAGTTGCGATACTGATTGGCAAAGCAAAGGAGCTGAGGGAATCTCATCACCAAATATCAGATGATAAGGAGGTGTAGGATTTTGAAGCGTGATTGGAAGCTCTACATGTAGAGCACCTTTGTAAGCCCTATACGGATTAGGCTGATTTGCCCAATCCATGAAGCCTAAAGACCTAGCGTATTTGTGATGTGCGTGTTTTGTCTCTTCATGATAAGTGAAGACTGTTTGTAAGTTTTTATTCATAATGTTTATCATAATCAATTTAAAGTTAAATTGACATAAAAATATCACATTTTCTTTTTAACCAATAAAATGTTAAACTTTCAAAAAAACTGGAGTTAGTCATGACAATCACAAAACAGGTAACATTTATAGCAAAAGATGACGGTATTGAGAAGATGAAAGAACTTTTAACAACTATGGTGAAAGCCTCACAAGAAGAAGATGGCTGCCTTTTTTATGAGATATGCCAGCTAAAAGAGAATCCAAAGAAGTTTATAGTTTTAGAGTCATGGAGAGACGAAAAAGCACTAGATGGTCATAAGCTTTCAGCTCACTATGCTTACTATAAGTCAAATTTTGAGCCATACTGTGCTGAGAAATTTTCTGATGATTTAGAGGTATTATGAAAAACTTATGGAACGATATAAACTTACGGGTTTTTACCTCAAACTTACTTGGTCAGAGTGATGAGCTTGTACTTCACGGTGGTGGAAATACCTCTGTAAAATCGCAAGTTGATGGCGAAGAGATTTTGTTCGTAAAGGGAAGTGGCTGGGATTTGGTTTCTATCAAGGCAGAGGGATTTGCTCCTGTGAAAATGAAAACACTTTTAGACATGGCAAAGTTAGACACACTAAGCGACACTGACATGGTAAGCGGACAAAAAGCAGCTATGATAGACAAATCTGCCCCAAATCCTTCAGTTGAAGCCATACTTCATGCGCTCATACCTTTCAAAGTAGTTGACCATACACATGCAGATGCGGTAGTGACTATCTCAAACTCCAAAAATGGACAAAAGCATATAAAAAATCTCTATCCAGATTTTCTTATAGTTCCCTATGTCATGCCTGGCTTCATACTAGCAAAAACCATCTACGAAATGACACAAGATTTTGACTGGTCAAAATGCAAAGGCATCATTTTGCACAATCACGGTATCTTTACCTTCGATAATGACGCAAAAAAATCGTATGACAAGATGATAGAAGCGGTAAGCACGGCAGAGGATTTTTTAGAGCAAAATGCAAAACTAGACATAACACCTCTACATGTAGAGTACAATCTAAATCTAGATAAATTAAAAAGTTTGATGGAAAATACAAAAGGTCATGAGATAGCTCTACATGTAAACAAGAGTCCACTGGCTTTGCACTATGCTTCACAAGAAAACCTTGTAGAGTTTGCAACTCGTGGAGTTTTGACACCAGAGCACATCATAAGAACAAAAAGAGTTCCACTAGTAGTAGAAGATGATAGCCTAGAAAGTTCTTTAGAGAAGTTTATAGAAAACTATAAAAACTACTTTGAAGAGTTTAAAAAAGATGAAATCATGCTAAACCCAGCTCCAAACTATGCAGTCATAAAAAACTTTGGAGTAGTAACTTTTGGTAAAAACGAAAAAGAAGCAATCATCTTAAACGACATAGTAGAGCACACAATGCTAGCAGTCTTAAGAGCAGATAAACTAGGAGGCTACCAAGGAATCAGCCTAAAAGACTGCTTCGAGATGGAATATTGGGAATTAGAACAAGCAAAATTGAGAAAATATTGACATTGTAAATACAAAAATGCTATAATGTTTCAGATGATACAAAGGTGATATTTTGAAATTTGAATGGAATGATGATAAAAATAGTCTAAATATTAGAAATCATCAAGTTAGTTTTGGAGAAGCAAAAGAAGTTTTTTTAGACCCTTTACATATTTCAAAACTTGATTACAGATTTGATTATTTTGAAGAGAGATGGATTACATTGGGCACAACAACTAAAGAGAAAATCTTGGTTGTTGCCAATATATTTTTCAATGAAGATGGCAAAGAGATTATTAGAATAATAAGTGCTAGAAAAGCAAATCAAAAAGAAAGGACTTTTTATGAGCAGCATTAAAGGGAGAGAAAAATTTGATGATTATGAAATGTTGGATGAGTATGACTTTAATGATGGAGTGAGAGGTAGATTTTATGAGCCTAAAAAGATACCAGTTTCTTTAAGACTTGATAATGACATTGTTTTGTATTTTAAAAAATTAGCAAGTGAGCAAAAGGTTCCATATCAAACACTTATCAATGCACTTCTAAGAAAGAAGTTACAAGAAGTATAACAAGATAGAGCAGCAGTTACTTGGCAGTTGATATAGATTTTAGCTCAAATAATAAGAAAATACCACTCTAGTTATTTTCATTTATAAAGGAAATTTAAATGCAATACTTGATGGCGATAGACGCAGGAACAGGAAGTGTTCGGGCTGTTATATTTGATACTTTGGGCAAACAGATAAGTGTTGGGCAAAGAGAGTGGACACATATTGAAGAGCAGGATGTTCCAAATAGCATGAGTTTTGATTGTAAAAAAAACTGGCGTCTAGTTTGTTCATGTATAAAAGAGGCTCTACATGTAGCCTCTCTTTGTCCAAAAGATATAGCCGCAGTGAGTGCAACAAGTATGCGTGAGGGAATTGTACTTTACGATGATAGCGGTAAAGAGCTTTGGGCAGTTGCAAATGTGGATGCTAGAGCAGACAAAGAAGTTAGATTTTTAAAAGAGAACTTTAAGGGCATAGAAGAGGAGTTTTATGAGCTTAGTGGTCAAACTTTTGCTCTTGGGGCTTTGCCTCGAATTTTGTGGCTAAAAAATAATCGACCTGAAGTTTATGAGAAAGTTGCGAAAATATCCATGATTGGAGATTGGATTTTAGCTCGTTTGAGTGGCGTGATAGCAACTGACCCTAGCAATGGTGGGACAACAGGGATATTTTCTCTAAAAAACCGTGATTGGATAAGTGATATGGCCACTAAAGTTGGCATAAAAGATACGATTTTTCCACCGACTTTAGAAGTGGGAACTCTCATGGGCAGCGTTACATGCAAAGACTCTGGACTAAGCAAAAACACTAAAGTGGTCATGGGCGGAGGAGATGTTCAGCTTGGCTCTGCTGGTCTTGGAGTGGTCGAAGAGGGGCAAGTAGCAATCCTTGGCGGCTCTTTTTGGCAACAAGTAGTAAATATACCAAGTACAACTCTTCCTCCAAAAGACATGAGCATCAGAGTAAATCCTCATGTTGTAGACGGTCTTTCTCAGGCAGAGGGTATTACCTTTTTTAGCGGTCTTGTGATGAGGTGGTTTAGAGATGCATTTTGTGATTTGGAAAAAATCGAAGCAAAAGAGAGAAATATAGATGCTTATGCCTTGCTTGAAGAGAAGAGCAGAAGTGTACCAGTTGGGTCTTATGGAATTATTCCTATATTTTCAGATAGCATGAAATACGGCAAGTGGTATCATGCAAGCCCAAGTTTTTTAAATCTTTCGTTAGACCCCTCTACATGTAACAAATATAGCATGTTTAAATCTCTTCAAGAAAATGCTTGTATAGTTTCAAAAATAAACCTAGATAAGATAAAAGAGTTTAGTGGTTTAAAAATCAACTCAGTAGTTTTCGCTGGAGGTGCAAGCAAGGGTGAGCTTTGGTGCCAAACTTTAGCAGATATCTTAGGTTGTAAAGTCAAAATTCCAAAAGTAACAGAGGCAACAGCACTAGGCGCAAGCATGGCCGCTGGAGTTGGAGTGGGAATTTATGCTGATTTAAAATCTGCAGTAAAAGAGTTAGTACAATGGGATAAAACCTATAAACCAAATATGAAAAATCATAAAATATATAATGATATACAGTCAAATTGGCAAAAAGCTTATGAGATACAGCTAAAACTTGTAGATCAAAATATAGCTACATCATTGTGGAAAGCACCAGGATTATAAAACTAAAAGTTTTTTCTTACTAAAAGTAAGGATTTAGTGAGGAGAATTGTTTAGATATTTTATTCCTAAAAAGGAGAAGTTAGATGAAGTTGACTAATGAAAATGAGCATGAGTATAGATTTAAAACGCATGGACCAAAGTACCTAACAAAAGGTCCAAATGTAGATATGGGCGTGGTAGTAATTGGTGTAGGTGAAAGCCATCCTTGCCATAAACACGAACGACAAGAGGAGTCTTTTTTTGTACTTGAGGGACAATGTGCTGTTTATCTTGATGGTGTGCGAGTAGTGATTAAGAAGGGAGACTATCTTCAGTGTGATTTAGGTGAAGCTCATATGTTTATAAATGAGTTTGATAAGCCCTTTAAGTCCGTATTTATAAAAGCTCCTCATCTTGAGAAAAAAGATTCTGTTTATATTGACTGGAAGCCTGGAGAAGTTTTTATTAAATATAGCCATCCAAGAACAAACTAAGGCATACTAGTAAGTTAACCGATGGTTTACTTTGGCTCTGTATAATTTCAACAAGCGAAAATTCATATTTAGACCTAAAAAGAGTCTAACTCCAAATAATAAAATAGAAAAGAGATATTGCCAAGCATCTCTTTTCGTACTTTTATCCTCTCATAGAAATATTTTCTAAAATAGTAATTTTGTAAAACATTTAGATGATTTAATTTATATTATGTTTAAAATTAGATATAGTTTATAACCTGATGTTAAACCTTGTTTATATATACCCACAAACTACCTTTTATATAGTAGTTATTCTAATATATCTATGATTTTAGTATGGTTAATTTTAGGATGATTTTGGTAAACTATTTTATAGTGCTTGAGATTGGATTCTTTCACAGTTCGAGATGGAAAAGTAAATCAAAAAAAGTATTGTTTTTAAACAGAACATTTTATATCAAACACTCATTGGTGTACCGTTTAGAAAAAATTGCAAGAAGTACAGCAAAAACAAACATACCATACCAAAATCTAATAAACTTATATTTAACAGATTGTGTAGCTAAACATGTATCTTCACATTAAAAATAAAAGGAATTAAAATATACCCATCCTAAATCAAACTAACGCATAACAGCGTTTCTATTTTGTTCACTGTTGAGGTTATCTAACAAAGAGAGTGAGTAAAATAGAGACGCCCTACGGGGAGTACAAAGAGGCATAATCTTTAAATATAAAAATATTTGAACCACAATAAGCAGTCCTACATATTTTTAAATTCAAATCTTACACCTCTTTGCTCTCCTGTTGTGCGTTAGTTTGATTTAGGAAGGGTATACAATGGTCTTTAAACCAAAATTATTGACATTATTAAAAAATGGCATATCTAAAGAGCAAATAATCAAAGATATCATTGCTGGAAGCATTGTAGGAGTTGTAGCATTACCCCTTGCTATTGCATTTGCAGTGGCGAGTGGTGTTTCTCCTGAAAAAGGTATCATCACTGCTATTGTTGCAGGACTTATTATATCTATATTTGGAGGTAGTAGAGTTCAAATAGGCGGACCAACGGGTGCTTTTATCATAATCCTATACGGAATCATCCAACAATACGGCATAGATGGACTTTTGATTTCTACTATCATGGCTGGTATTATTTTAGTGATATTTGGATTTTTAAAACTAGGTAATTTACTAAAATATTTTCCTCACCCTTTGATAGTTGGTTTTACAAGCGGGATTGCAGTAGTAATCTTTTCTACACAAATCAAAGATGCATTTGGTTTCAATATAGATAAACTTCCTGCTGATTTTTTTGATAAATGGCAAGTATATTTTGAACATATAAATGACATAAATTATTATGCTCTAGGCATAACCATTGCTACTATATTTATAACATTAAATTTTAAAAAAATCAATTCAAAAATACCAGGTTCATTTGTAGCATTGATTGTTTTAACACTTATTGTGACTCTTTTTAATATACCAGTTACAACAATAGAAACTTTTTTCGAGACGATACCAAATGACATTACATTTTCCTTGCCCCATTTTGAACTCTCAAACATAACAACTTATATAGTTCCTGCTCTGGTTATTGCATTGCTAGGAAGTGTAGAATCTCTTTTATCAGCAGTTGTTGCAGATGGGATGATAGGCGGTGCTCATCGCTCAAACACAGAGCTTGTTGCACAAGGATTAGCAAATATTATGACACCATTTTTTGGAGGTATACCTGCAACTGGGGCTATTGCCAGAACAGCAACAAATATAGAAAATGGAGGAAGGACACCTATAGCAGGTATAGTTCACTCTATCACACTACTTTTAATCATGCTATTTTTTATGAATTTTGCAAAACATATTCCTATGTCAGTTCTTGCTGGTATTTTAATTGTAGTAGCCTTCAATATGAGTGAGTACAAATCATTCATTTCAATCTTAAAAGGTTCACCATACGACTATATAGTTTTAGTTAGTACATTTGTTCTAACAGTTGTCATAGACTTAACAGTAGCTATCGAGGTGGGTGTCGTTTTATCTGCATTACTTTTTATGAAAAGAATGGCCGATGTTGATAAGCATGAAATTATTGTCAGTAGTGATGATGACGATATTGAAAACTATGAAAAATTACCAAAAGGTATCGCAGTATACGAGATAGGAGGTCCTCTCTTTTTTGCTTCTGCAAAACAATATGCTGAACTGATTAAAGAAAGAGGAGTATCAGCAAAAATTTTAATACTCAGAATGCGTCATGTAAGCTTCATTGATGCTACTGCTATACATAATTTTTATACAACAATAAAACTTCTTAAAGACAATGGAACTATTGTTATAACATCTGGTACAAATAATGAGGTATTTAAGGTACTAAAAAAGCACAATATTGTTTCTTTGATAGGTGAACAAAACATGCATAGAACTTTTGCAAGAGCAGTTAACCATGCGAAAAGTATGGTAAATCACTAAAGAGGTAAGTAAAATCAAGCCCCTAAATAAGCCTCTTTTACTCTACTGTCATTTAGCATCTCTTTGGATCTTCCACTTATAGCTACTCTGCCGTTTTCTAAAACATATGCTCTATCGGAGATACTAAGTGCTAAAAATGCATTTTGTTCTACTACAAATATAGTAGTTCCTATATCTCTTAGGGTTGTAATAACATCAAAAATCTCTTCTACGATTATCGGCGCAAGTCCCATACTAGGCTCATCTAGCAGAAGAAGTTTTGGCTTGCTCATCAAAGCCCGTCCTACTGCAACCATCTGCTGCTGTCCTCCTGAGAGTGTTCCTGCATAGTCGTCTTTTTTCTCTCTTAGAATTGGAAACTTATCATAAACATACTCTAACTCTTTGGTTAGGTCTTTCTCTTTTCTACTGTATGCTCCAAGTTTCAAATTCTGCTCAACACTTAAGATGGTAAAAAGCCCTCTTCCTTCTGGAACTTGGGCGATTCCAAGTCCTACTCTTTTGTCTGAATCTAGTTTTGTTATATCTTTATTTTCAAAAAAAATCTTTCCATTTTTTGGTTTGTTTAGAGCACTTATAGTTCTAAGGAGTGTCGTTTTACCTGCTCCATTTGCTCCTATTAGTGAGACTATTTCGCCTTTGTTTATCTCTAGGCTTATGTTTTCAAGGGCAATTATCTGGCTATAGTTACAACTCAAATTTTCTATTTTTAGTATATTATCTTCCACTTAGTGCCCCACTTCCTAGATATGCTTTTATAACCTCTTCGTTGTTTACAACATCTTTTGGTGTACCCTCTGCTAGTTTTTTACCAAAATTCATCACCGTTATATGGTCTGAAATCTTCATAATCATCTTCATATCATGCTCCACAAGCAAAACTGTAACCTCATCGGCTACAACTGTTTGTATAAGCTCCGAAACCTCTTCTGTCTCTTTTGGATTGAGTCCTGCTACTGGCTCATCTAAAAGCATAAGTTCAGGTGTGGTTGCTAAGGCTCTTATGATTTCAAGTTTTTTTAAAATTCCATAAGATAGATTTTTTGCCTCTTTATTTGCAAAATCAGCTAAGCCTATAAGATCTAAAAGATGCATGCCTCTTTTTAGGTATCTCTTTTCATCCTCTAGTATAGACTTGGCTCTAAAGCATGATCTCAAGATATTTTTATCCATATACTTATCAAAACCTAACATAACATTTTCTATAACGGTTAGGTTTCCACAGATTTCTAGGTGCTGAAAAGTACGGCATATTCCACGATGTACTAACTTGTTAGTTGCAAGGTTTGTTATATCTCCACCATCTAAAAAAACTGTTCCTGAGTCTACTTTATAAACACCTGTTATCATATTGACAAGAGTTGTTTTTCCTGCACCATTTGGTCCTATAATTGAGTGAATCGTACCTTTTTTAACATTGAAGCTAAGCTCATCAACTGCTTTTAATCCACCAAACTGTTTAGTAACACTGCTAACTTGAAGCACTATTTTGCTCCTTTTTTTTCAAAATATTATCAAAAAGAGATGCAATCCCTTTTGGCATAAATATCATAACAGCAATGATAATACAACCAAAAACTAAAGTCTCATAATCTTCAAAAGATGTAAGCAGTTGAGGAAGTACTGTCAATATAACAGCTCCAAAAAGTGCCCCATAAACTCTTCCAAGTCCACCAAGCACCACCATAACAACTAGCTCAATAGAGTGAGAAAAAGACGCCTCCTGAGGAGATATAAACCCAGAGAAAAAAGCATATAAACTTCCAGCAATTGTAGCTATAACAACCGATATAACAAAAACTATGCTTTTATAGTACGAAACATCAATCCCTACACTATTCGCTGCTTTTTCACTATCGTGGATAGAGCGAAGAAGTCTTCCAAAAGGCGAGTTTATCAAGTTTTCAAATGCCCATATAGTAAAAACAAGTAAAACAGCACACAGCACATACCAAGCAGTACTATCACTAAACTCATAACCAAAAACAACGAAGCTATCTACGCTCATACCGTCGCTTCCTCCAGTAAACTCCTCTTCTACTTCAAGAACAATACTTATAATAATCCCAATTCCTAAAGTTGCCATAGCCAAATAGTGCCCTTTTAGCTTCAAAATTGGCTTTGAAATAAGAAATGACAAGAGAGCCATAATAGTTACAGATATAAATATACTAAGAAGAGGATTTAGCCCATAAGTTGTACTTAACACAACCGATATATATGCACCAAGTCCTGCAAAAGCACCATGACCTAGACTAACTTGACCAGCATACCCCATAAGAAGGTTTAGACCTATAACAATCAGTGCATTAAGCATAGAAAGAATTGCTATCTCATAGTAAAAATCATTTTCAAAGAAAAATGGGATTATCATTAAGACTACTGTTAAAAATATTATCTGAGCATTTATGTTGTATTTTTTTAACATCTTATACCCTTTGAGATTTTAGATTGCCAAAAATCCCACCTGGCATAAAAAATAGAATCGCCAAAAGAACTACAAATGCAACTGCATCTTTGTACTCACTAGATACATAACCTGCAACCAAAGACTCTAGTATACCAAGAACCAAACCTCCAGCAACTGCTCCAAAAGGAGTACCAAGTCCTCCTATAATAGCTGCACAAAAGCCTTTGAGCCCAAGCATGATACCTACTTCATAGTTTGTTGAGGTAATTGGTGTAAGTAAAATTCCACCAATAGAAGCTATAACTGCTGATATAGCAAAGTTTAGCATAAGTATCTTTTTTATGTTGATTCCCATAAGTTTTGCAGCATCTACATTGTTTGATGCGGCTACCATTGCCTGACCTGTCTTTGTTTTTTGAAAAAATAGATACAAAGAGACAACAATAGTACTAGCAACTATGATGATAAGTACAGCTTGATACGATATAGTAGTTTCAAATATCTCAAAAGCACCCTCGCCAACAAAAGATGGCATAGTGTGAAGTTGCTTATCAAATATAATCTGAGCTAAACCTCTTAAAAATATAGCAAATCCTAAAGTGAGAATGATAAGAGATATTTGTGAGCTATCACGAGAAAACGATATAAGCTTGTAAAGCAATATCCCTATCATAGATGTAATCATAATTGCCAAAACAAAAGAGACACCAAGTGGTAGTCCTGCGTATATAAGAAACACAGTAGACATACCACCTGCCATCACAAACTCTCCTTGAGAAAAGTTTATAATCCCGCTAGAGTTATATATAACCGTAAAACCAAGCCCTACAAGTGTATATATAAATCCAACTGTAACTCCTGAGAGCAAGTAACCAAATAGTTCAATCATGATTTACTTTACTATTGTCCAGTCACCATTTCTAATCTCAAGCATAATCATACCTGTCTTTGTATCTAGTCCTAAGTGATCTGTTGGGCTAAGATTTACTACTCCATCAACTCCCTCAAATCCTTGGGTTTTTTCAATCTCATCTCTGATTTTCATTGGGTTTGTTGAACCTGCTCTTTTTATAGCATTTACAATGATATAAAGTGAATCATAAGCATGCCCACCAAAACTTGATACTTGTGAATTAAAAGTTTTTTCATACTCATTTTTATATGCAAGTGCTACTTTTTTGTTTGCAACTGAATCATCAAGCTTATCGGCTACTACAACTGGTGGAGCAACAACTCTTACGCCCTCTGAAGACTTTCCTGCAATCTCAATATACTTCTTTGAAGCTACACCATGAGACTGATAAAGTGGATGTTTTATCTTAAGTTGTGCATAGTTTTTTGTTACAATCGCTGGCCCTTGTCCAAAACCTGGATTTAAAACAACCTGAACATCTTTGTTGTTTTTTATCTTAAGAAGCTGTGAAGTCATATCTGAATCTTTTTTGCCATATGTCTCATCAGCAACGATTTTGATGCCAAACTTTGGAGCAACCGCTTTACACTGCTTTCTCATAGACTTACCAAATCCACCACTTCCTGAGATAAGAGCTAAGTTTGTAAGATTTCTTTTCTTCAAATCTGCCATTACTTTTTCACATGCCATTCTATCAGTTGCTACTATCTTAAACACATAAGGCTTTACAGGGTCTATGATAGCCACTGCTCCTGCCATAGAGATTAAAGGAATCTTTGCTTTTTTTACAAACTTCAATATAGCCATAGTCTCACCACTTGTAGATGGTCCAATGATAGCTACTACTTTATCTTGATTTATCAATCTTTTTGTAAAAGTCACTGCTTTTTTAGGACTTGCACCTGTGTCATAGTGAATTAGCTCTATCATCTGCCCATTTACTCCACCTGCATCATTGATCTTTTTGACATAGTGTTGTAGAGTTTTAAGCTCAGGATCTCCCAAAAATGAAGCTGGTCCCGTTGCTGCAACTATCGCACCTATTTTTATAGTACTTGCACTTAGTATTATAAAACTTGAAATAAACATTAGAGCCAACGCTCTTAAAGTAAAATTTTTTACCATTACATAATCTCCTAAAGTTTTACAAAACCTCGTGGCATCTATCCACTCTCATTTTGATATTCTAAAGTAGTGAATTTTATCTTTAATCTTGCTTTTAAATGAGTTTCTTAAATAAAATATATAGTTATTTATTTCAAAACTAAACACAAAAATAGGACTATTTTACTCTTATTTTAATAGTGCTAAATTGTTACAAATGATGATATAAAGGTACTTTTTTAACAAATATAAGGAAATTATAAACATAAATTTCCTACTCTTAAAATTAGATCAAAATTAACAATAAGTTCTTCTTTTTTGACTTTGTAGATTACATAAGCTTAATAAGAAGAACTTTTAAGGAATTCACTTCCTTTAAAAGGAGACATGTTGTGAAAGATATTTTAATGGGAAATGATGCTATCGCACTAGCTTTAATCCATGCTAATGTAGATATGATATCAGGTTATCCAGGTACCCCATCAAGTGAGATTATAGGAAACTTTCAAAAGTTTAAAAATAAATTTAAAGTTGAAGCCTACTCTGAGTGGGCGACCAATGAAAAAGTTGGTTTTGAAGTAGCCTATGCTGGTGCAATCGCTGGAAGAACTACCTGTGCTACCATGAAGCAAGTAGGGCTCAATGTAGCAAGTGATGCTCTTATGAGTGCTTCTTATATAGGATTAAAGGGTGCTATGCTTATGATCGCTGCAGATGACCCTGGTTTTCACTCTTCTCAGACAGAACAAGATAGCAGAAGTTTTGCAAAGTTTGCCAAGATACCAGTTTTAGATCCTGCAACTCCTCAAGAGGCTTATGACATGGTCAAGCTAGGACTTGAGATATCTCATAAGTTTGAAACGGTTACTATGCTTCGTCCTGTTATGCGAGTATGTCATGCTAGAGAGATTTGTGAGGTAGATGATAAACTAGAATTCAACCCTGCAAAAGGTGAGTTTCAAAGGGAGATTTCAAGATGGGCGGCAGTTCCTCCTGCAGGAAGATTTAGACAAGGACTAGAGCAATTTGAAAGGCTTGAAGCTATCAAAGAGTACAACTGGACTGAGCTAATCGCACCAAGAGTTAAAACACTCAAAGGAGCAAAAACTCTCTGCTTGACAAGTGGAACTGGTGATGGCTATGTAAAAGAGGCTCTTGAAGAGATGAAACTCGAAGCAGATGTACTAAAGTTTGATATGCCCTACCCTCTTCCAAAAGAGAAGATAGAAGCACTTTTTGAAAACTATGAAAAAGTAATAGTCTTTGAAGAACCGTACCCTTGCATAGAAGAGCAACTTAGTTCACCAAAACTTCATGGAAAACTCACAAATGATGTACACAAAATTGATGAGTTTACAAAAGATAAAGTTCTCATGGCCTTTTCAAATGCTGGACTTATAGAAAAAAATGAGTTTTACAAGAGTGAAAAGTATGCAGATGAGCTACCTGTTCGTCCGCCAAACCTATGCCCTGGTTGTCCTCATAGGGATGTTTACTATGCTATTATGAAAGTGTTTAAAAAGAAAAAATCGATCTATCCATCTGATATAGGGTGTTATACACTTGCTCTTAACCAAGGTGCAATCGACACTGTTTTATGTATGGGTGCATCTGTCTCCATGGCTAGTGGTTTTAGCGTGGCTGATCCAAGTAAAACAGTCGTTGCAAGTATAGGCGATAGCACATTTATGCACTCTGGTGTTTCTCCTTTACTAAATGCTGTTTATCAAAACCACAAGTTTATACTTGTTATTTTAGATAACTCAACAACAGCTATGACGGGTCGCCAAAAGACTCCAGAGAGAGAAAATCCAAACAAAATAGATATCAAAAAAGTAGTTGAGGGTTGTGGAGCTGAGTGTTATGAGTATGATTATACTCCAAATGTTGACAAAACTATAGAATTTATGAAAGAGATAAAAGCAAAATATGCAGAGGCAACGGGACCAGTGGTTGCTATAGTAAGAGAGTTTTGTGTTTTAGATAAAGAGAGAGCTCCTGAAAAACTTCCTCATGTATTTGCAGAGGTTGACCAAGACAAGTGTGTCGCATGTGATATCTGTACTACTCAATACAAATGTCCGCCAATGTCGTATAACGAAGACCACAAGATTGAGATAGATCCTTTCTTGTGTATAGGTTGTGCTGCTTGTTTGGATGATGTATGTCCAACAGATGCTTTTGTGGAGGTAAAAAAGTGAAAATATTAACAAATAATTACAGAAGTCTTGCTTCGTGCTTTAGTGCGAGGAATTTAACTTGGGCTTCGCTTAAGTTAAAGGAGACAGTTAAATGAAATATCAAGTAGTTATAGCGGGTATTGGTGGTCAAGGTGCAGTTTTTCTTGTAAAAGTTCTTAGTATTGCAGCTGGTCTTAAAGATCAAAAATGTTTAGGTACTGAAAACCACGGTATGAGCCAAAGAGGTGGATCTGTATCTTGCTATGTTAAAGTTGGAGATTTTCACTCACCTGCAATTGACCAAGGACAGGCTGATTTGCTAATTGCACTTGAGGGCAATGAGGGGCTTAGAAACATACAATACCTCAAAAAAGGTGAAGGTACTATCATCGTCAATGCCGATAGTAAATTTCCTGATATTGAGTATGAAACTATCAAGATAGATGCTTTTGCTAAAGCTAGAAAAAAAGAGTTTCCTATACAGGCTCTCAATGTTTATATGCTTGGTATTACTCTAGCTCGTGACCCTCATTTTCCTTTCTCTGTGAACGAAATAGAAGAGGCAATCACACAGATGAATGCAAAAATGGCTCCTAAAAATATAGAAGTTCTACACCAAGCTATCGAAGATGCGAGGGACATATAGCTATGATATGGTCAAAAGACGAGACACTTCCAAGGCTAGAACTTGAAAAACTGCAAACTCAAAGACTAAAAGAGACGGTTGCTAGAGTTTATGGTGTTGTACCTTTCTATCAACAAAAGTTTAAAGAGATAGGAATAGTACCTGAAGATATAAAATCTATAAAAGATATATCTAAACTCCCTTTTACTAAAAAGCAAGATTTAAGGGACAACTACCCTTTTGGTATGTTTGCAGTTAAGCAAGATGCAGTTGTGAGAATCCATAGCTCAAGTGGAACAACTGGCAAACCAACAGTTGTAGGCTATACAAAATCAGACATGGATGTCTGGAATGAAGTAATGGCAAGAGTTTTTACTATGAGTGGTGTAAACTCTGAAGACACTGTTCACAATGCCTACGGATATGGTCTTTTTACAGGAGGTCTTGGTGTTCACAATGGAGCAGAGACTGTTGGGGCAACCGTAGTTCCTAGCTCAGGCGGTTTTACATCTCGTCAACTTCTTTTGATGAAAGATTTTAGCTCTACCGTACTTACTTCAACTCCATCTTTTGCTCTACATATGGCAGAAACTGCTCTAAATGAAGGGTATGATTTAAAAAAAGACTTCAAGCTAAAATGCGGGATTTTTGGAGCTGAACCAACAAGTACAGGACTAAAAGAAGAGGTGGCAAGAGTTTGGGGTATAGACTACTACGAGATTTATGGTCTTTCAGAAATCATAGGCCCTGGTGTATCAAATAGCTGTTGCGAAAGTCGAGATCTGCACATATTTGAAGATCATTTTTATCCTGAGATTGTTGATCCCAAAACAGGCGAGGTTCTACCGTATGGGCAAAAGGGTGAGCTTGTGATTACGAGCTTAACAAAACAGGCACTTCCAATCATAAGGTATAGGACTGGAGACATAACAAGCCTCGATCAGACTCCTTGTAAATGCGGAAGAACTCATGTTCGTATGAAAAGTGTTATGGGAAGAGCAGATGACATGCTTATAGTAAATGGTGTCAATGTATTTCCTTCACAAGTAGAGCATGTACTTTCAAATATAGATGAAATAACACTAAACTACCAAATAATAGCGGATAAAAAAGGCTACTTAGATAGCTTGGAGATTATGGTTGAAGTAACTGAAGAGATGCCAATGGACAGCATAGGAGCACTTGAGAAGATACAAAAAGACATACAGAGTGAACTTCTAAATAACCTATACATCAATGCAAAGATAAAACTTGTAGAGCCAAGAAGTATAGAAAGAAGCATGGGAAAAGCAGTACGAGTAATAGACAGGAGAAACAGATAAAATGCATACAATCAAACAACTTTCAGTTTTCATAGAAAACAAAACAGGCGAACTTAGCGACTTTACTCATGTATTGAGTAAAAACGGTATATCAATCAAGTCAATTTTACTTGCTGATTCAACAGACTTTGGTCTGGTAAGGACTATTGTTGATAATCCAGAAAAAGCTAAGGCCTTGCTAGAAGACAATGGCTTTAGTGTAAGATTTACTGATGTCTTTGGAGTTAAGATTGACGATGTTGTTGGTAGCTTTGACAAGGTAGTAACTTCTCTTTCAAAAAGCAATATAAATATCCAATACACATACAGCTTTTATGAGTCAGATATAGGAATTTTTATATTTAGTGTTGAAAAAGACAGATTTAAAGATGCAGTAAAATCACTTCTTGATGATAATCTTGAAGTTGTAAGTGCAAGTCACTTTTATAAGTAAGATAAACTATGATTTATAGTAAAAACGAAAGTTTTAGTAAAGATGAGCTAGAAACTTGGCAACTTAATCATCTAAAAGAGACGCTTATACGAGTTTTTCATCTTGTTCCATTTTATAAAAAAAGGTTTGAAGAAGAGGGTATTCACCCAGAAGATATAAAAACTCTTGCGGACATAAGCAAACTTCCCTTTACCACTAAAAAAAACTTGAGAGATAACTACCCTTTTGGTATGTTTTCTGTTGAAATGGATCAGATTGTAAGAGTGCATAGTTCTAGTGGTACTACAGGAAAACCAACAGTTGTAGGCTATACTGAACACGATATGGACATATGGGCAGAAGTTATGGGAAGAGTTTTTACTATGGCTGGGCTTACATGTAAAGATATTCTTCATAATGCAACTGGTTACGGACTTTTTACAGGAGGACTTGGTTTTCACAGTGCTGCAGAGCGTATGAAAATAGCAGTAATCCCTAGCTCAACTGGTTTTACATCTCGTCAACTTCTACTTTTAAAAGATTTTGGAGCAACTGCAATAACGGGTACTCCATCTTTTGCACTCCATCTTGCAGAAAAAGCTAAAGCAGAAGGCTACGATATACAAAAAGACTTCTCTTTAAAAGTTGGATTTTTTGGAGCAGAACCTGCTAGTGAAGGTCTTAAAGATGAGATTTCTAAAATCTGGGGAATTGACTACCATGAAGTTTATGGACTTTCTGAAATCATAGGACCTGGTGTGGCATCTAGCTGTAAACACTCTCATCTACTTCACTTCAATGAAGACCACTTTTATCCAGAAATTATAGACCCAAAAAGTGGTGAAGTACTACTAGATGGACAAAGAGGTGAACTAGTAGTTACAACTCTTACAAAACAAGGTCTTCCCATCATCAGATACCGAACTGGAGATATAACATCTATAACAAGAGTTCCATGTCGATGCGGAAGAACACTATGTCAAATAGAGAGTATTGTTGGAAGAAGTGATGATATGCTTGTTATAAATGGTGTCAATGTATTTCCTTCACAAATTGAGCATGTTTTAGCAAAAGTAGATGAGATAACTCTTAACTACCAAATCATAGCCAATAAAAAAGGGCATCTTGACAAACTTGAAATCGATGTTGAGTTAAATGAAAATGTTATGAGTGATGATATAGGTGATTTAACTCGCCTACAAAAACATATACAAGCTGAACTACTTAATGCTCTTTATATAAATGTTGCTGTTAAACTTGTAGCACCAAAATCCATAAAAAGAAGTGAAGGGAAAGCTGTACGGATTATAGACAAAAGAAAGTAAAATGGTGGCCACGATTGGACTTGAACCAACGACCACTACCATGTCAAGGTAGTGCTCTACCAACTGAGCTACGCGACCA
>JALSME010000090.1 GCA_026987955.1 Sulfurospirillum sp. | reverse complement strand
AGAGGTACCCATATGTTACTAAATACCCTCATTTTTAAAAATAAGTTATGCTTTTTGCCATTTTTGTTTTTGCTTCATCTTGTCTTTAGCAAGTTTTCTCATGTCTTCTGTTGTATCAGACTCATCCATAATTTCTAATCCAAGAAGAGTTTCAATACAATCTTCTAATGTTACTATACCCTCTGTCTGACCATAGCTATCTGTAACTAAAAACATATGCTCTTTTCTCTTTATAAACATATCTAATGCATAAGATACAGGTATATTCTCGTGTATAGAAAAAATAGGTCCTATTAAATCCTCTATACCACCTTTTTTACTCTCAATAGCTTTTTGAAATACCTCTTTACTTAAAACATCTCCCACTATATTATCTATGCTACCATCATACACGGGTATTCTTGAGAATTTTTTAATCCCATCTGTTTTTAATACATCTTCTAAACTCATATTTTTTTCAAGTGCAAATACAACACTTCTAGGAGTTAAAATATCACTCACTTTACTTTTATTTAATTTTAATACATTTTCTATTACATCAGACTCTTTTTCATCTATATGTCCACCATCTTCAACTAAAAGGGCAGTCTCAAGTAACTCCTCTCTTGTAATTCCATTAGAAGATCCTTTTCTAGATATTAATTTAGTAATCAAAAGAGATATTACGATTAATGGATATGTTATAAAAATAAAAACTTTTATT
Source organism: Sulfurospirillum sp. (assembly GCA_026987955.1). Lineage (GTDB taxonomy): Bacteria > Campylobacterota > Campylobacteria > Campylobacterales > Sulfurospirillaceae > Sulfurospirillum_A. Next base: position 10,213 of record JALSME010000090.1, on the reverse strand, counting down.
ACATACGCTGCTGATACTGCTAGCTCTTTATAGTACTGTGCACCAATAGTTTTAGGAATTATTTCTGAAAAAAATAAAATCAATAGAGTTAAAACAGCAGATATGTAAAACATATATTCCATTCCAAACAACTTTGAAGCCTCAGCACCAATTCCTGCAGCACCTAAAGTGTGTGCTATAGTGTTTAGTATAAGAATAGAAGCTATAGATTTATTTATATTCTTTTTTAACTTTTCAAGAAGATTACCTACTTTCTCATTCTCTTTTTTTATAACATTAATATGTGACATGTTTAGAGATAATAGTACAGACTCAACAATAGAGCAAAGAAATGATATGCCAATAGCAATCGCTAAGTATATAAAAAGTAGTGTCATATATTATGACCTAATTTTGATTTTGTGTTATTACGCGGTAAGGCTTTGAACTTTACAAAAGCACACCGCTGTTTCGACGATGAATCAGACATGGTATTTATTTAAAAACTCCTTATTTTTTGTTATCAAGCCTTTTGCTTGAAGATTTTTTATAATTTTTTGGTCACAATCAGTATCTTCTGGCCACTCTCTTGTATAACCGTCAATATCTGATTTATTTGTTGCATCAATACCTATATACTCTTTTTCAAGATATACATCACGAAGAGCATCTATATTGTTTACAACCCTCCATACAAGCATATAAACATTGTGAAGTTGATTTGAATCAGCATCAACAAAAATCAAAAGTTTCATATGCTCTTTTATAGGTTTTAGTGCTTCATAAAGCTCTTTAACTGGTCTTATCTTATTAACTCCTAGTATTACAACTGGAGTCTTTGTGTGAGTCTTATACTGCTTTATAGACTTAACATCTTTAACCAATGTTGTTATTTTAGCATAAAGTTTCTCATCACTCAATATAATCTTGTCACAAAAAGAGACATTATCGTTAGTGCAGTCAACTCCAAGCTTTCCACCATAACAAGCATTTGGGCTTGCATGGTCGAGTGCATCGCATACACCTTCACTAATAAGTATATTGTCTACACTGATACGATCAAGAATATAATCACTCAATTCATCATAGTTTGTAAGTTCTGGAGCACTTTGTCCAACAAAAAAAGCATGTTTAACAAAGCTCATCTGTCCTACTCCCCAAAAAGCATGCATAAACTGTTTTGCATGTCCTGGGTACATTTTTCTCATCTTACCCAAAATAAGATTATGAAAAACTCCATTTTCTGGCATATTGTAGTCTATGAGTTCTGGTGCTGTTGTTTTTAGAAGTGGTAAAAAAACTCTCTCTGTTGCCCATGCCATATACTTATCTTCCAATGGAGGCTTTCCAACAACAGTTGCTTGATAGATTGGTTTCTTTTTAGTAGTAATGCAAGTTACATCCATCACAGGATACTCTTCTTTGAGTGTATAGTAACCAGTATGATCACCAAAAGGACCCTCTATCTCCATCTTACTTGGATCTACAAAACCTTCTATGACTATGTCTGCATCTTCAGGAATATATATATCATTTGTAAGAGATTTTACAAGCCTAGCATTTTCTTCACGAATAAGCCCATAAAGAAGAAGCTCAAACATGCCATTTGGCATAGGAGCCTGACCACACCATATATAAAGAGGATCGCCACCAATAGCTACAGAAACTGGCATCTTTTTCCCAGCTTCTTTATACTCATGAAAAAAATGTGCACCATCTTTATGTATTTGCCAGTGCATACCAAGTCGCTTGTTATCATAAACTTGCAATCTATACATACCTACATTATGTTTTGCACCATCCAAGCTTTGAGTATATACATGACCCATAGTTATAAAAGGTCCACCATCTTCACTCCAAGTTGTAAGTATAGGGAATTCATTGAGGTCTATATTGTCTTGTATTATTTCTTGACAAGCACCTTTTGTAGACAATCTCTTTGGAAATACATTTTTTAAGCTAAAAAGCTTTCCTAACATACTAAGCTTGTCCATAAAACCAGCTGGCGGTTTCATATGAAGTAGCTCTTCAATCTCATCTGCTATGCTATCTGGATGTTTACCAAAGATAAGCTCAGTAGCCTCATAAGAGCCAAACACATTCATCAAAACTGGCATATCAAACTTTTTATTTAGTCGTTTTGAAACTGGGTTTGTAAATAAAAGAGCCTTAGAGTCTTCTTTTTTTATCTCTACATAAGCAATATGAGGAATCTCAAGATCAATATCTAACTCTTCATCTATAATGCGTAAAAGATTTTTCTTCTTTAGCTCTTTTATTATCTCTTCCATTTAGAAAACCTCTGTCATCGCAATATGTTCAGCTTTTTTTAGTAACTCTCTTGCACCCTTTTGTATAAATCTTTTTGCTATCTCTTCGCCTTTTGATTTGTACTCATCTGCTCTACATGTAAGCTTTTCGTAGATAACTTCTTCTCCATCTGGTAAACCAACTAGAGCCTGTATATTTACACTTTCTCCATCAAGCTTTGCATTGATGCCGATTGGTACTTGACAGCCACCCTCAAGAACTCTAACAAACTCTCTTTCTATCGTAGTTTCTATTGTTGCACTCTCATCTCTTAAAACTTCTACTATGCTTTCAACTTCTGGAGTATCTACTATCTCTATACCAAGAGCAGCTTGTCCCATTGCTGGAATCATAAGCTCTTCACTCACGGGAGTAAAGTACTTTATCTCTTCTTGAAGTCCAAGTCTTTTTATACCAGAACTTGCTAGAATTATAGCATCGTATTGACCCTCTTTTAGCTTTCTAATTCTTGTGTTTACATTACCACGAAGATTTTTGATAGTTAAATCAGGTCTTATTTTTAGTATTTGCATTCTTCTTCTTAGACTTGTAGTTCCTACCACCGCATTTTGAGGGAGCTCTTCAATAGAAGAGTATTTTTCACTCAAAAGAGCATCTCTTGGATCATGTCTTTTTGTTATGATAGCAAGTTTCAGACCCTCTGGAAATTCCATAGGTACATCTTTTAAAGAGTGAACTGCTATATGTGATTCACCAGCAAGCATAGAAGTTTCCAACTCTTTCGTAAACAGCCCCTTCCCTCCTATCTTTGCTAGTGGAGTATCAAGAATCTGATCTCCTTTTGAAGTCATAGAGTTTATGACTACTTCTAAATCTGGATGTGCCTCTTGTAAACGAGCCTGTATATGCTCTGCTTGCCACATAGCTAGCTTACTCTCTCTTGTTGCTATTATTAGTCTTTTCATTTCTACTTCTTTAATAATTGTTTGTACATTGTTCTGTGATTATCTATCTTGCCATTTGTAAAAAGTCTTGGAGTTCCATTTAGACCCAATTCATTCACAATCTTCATATCATCTTCTATCTTCTTTTTAATATCTAGTTGATTAATTTCTTCGAGGGTAATTTGAGTTCCAAGTGCTTTGTTAAAAGCTTCAAGTGCTTTAGCTTCATTTTTTTCATCAAAATCAAATGCTTCTTCATACACTTTTATATCAACATCTTTCATTCCTTGATTTTTTGCTACTAAACTTGCCTTAATAAGAGTTTCTGAATTTGGATGGATATTTAGTGGAAAATGATAATAATAAAGTACAAACTGCTCAGGATGAGCTTTTACAAAGTTAATAATATCTGGCATAAAACTCATACAAAATGGACATAAAGGATCACTAAAAACAACTAGTTTATTTGTTGCATCTTCATTACCTGCTATGATATTTTCTTTATTATAGAATTCATCTTTGAAATCTGGTACAAAATTACTCTTAACGCTTCTAGCATTATCAATACTTAGAAAATCTCTAGATACTAATACACCATTGGTAAATATCTTATCGCTTATAGTAATACTTTTATCTTTACCGACCAAATCCAAATCTATTTTTACAAAATAAACTTTCCAACCTGGAATCTCTTTCATATCTTCACTGCCATCTAACCTAATATTTTTTATCTTATAACTCTTAGTTGCTTTAACTGTTTTAGTTAAAAAGTTTAGTAACTTATCTTCAATTGTACCTGCAAAAAGTATGCTACTACTTAGTCCTATCATCAATAATTTCAACGTCAATGATTTCATCATAATCCTTTTTTGTGTGTTGTATATCTTCAATATCAATATTGTCTTTAACATGTAAAATTTTTTTTGCGAACAGAGTTGCAAAAAAAGTAAACTGTAAAAAAATACCTACTATATCACTAAAAAAACCTGGTATTATCAGAAGAAGTGCCCCTAAAAGTGTAAATGCATTTAGTTTTTGAAACTCACCCATTGAAATGGTTCGCTTTTGAAGTGCTTGCATACTCTCCATAAGTGTAGTTCTAAAGTTTGCTAAAAGTATAAATCCAAACATTGCAGAAAGCACTATTTCAAGAAATGTTGCCATCGCTCCAATATTTGAAGATATGTTTACACTAACAAATACTTCTAAAAGCAGATAAACTAAAAAATACTTCAAGCTAACAATTCCCTTATTTTACTCTCTACCTCGTCTACATGTAGAGGTCTCTTTTCTAATGTTTTTCTATCTACTAGCTCAACATTTCCATCTTTTAATCCCTTTCCAACAATAAGTGCATAAGGAAAGCCTATAAGTTCAAAATCTTTAATTTTTGGACCAAACCTGTCTTTTCTGTCATCTAGTATAACATTATAACCCTCATTTTTTAACGAATTATAAATATTTTCACCAAATTTTAATTCATCTTCATTTTTTATATTTGATATAATTATATCTAAATCAAATGGTGTAGTTTGTCTATTCCAAATACAGCCCTTATCATCATGACTAGCCTCAATCATAACAGCAACCAAGCGACTAACACCAATGCCATAGCATCCCATATAAAATGGTTGTGCTTTACCATTTTCATCTAAAAATGTAGCACCCATTGCATCTGCATACTTTTGTCCAAGCTGGAAGATATGCCCAACCTCTATACCTTTTGTAACTTCAAGTTTACTACCACAACATGTGCATATATCGCCAGCTCTTACCTCTACAAGATCTTTATATCTGCTCTTATTAAAGTTTAGCATACTCATACCAACATTATGATACTCATGCTCATTAGCACCGCAAATCAAATTTGCTTCATCTTTAAGTTCACTATCTATAAAAAAGTTTATATTTTCTGGTAGTCCAAAAGGTCCACATGAACCAGCAACTAAACCAGCCGCTTTAACTTCTTCTTCACTTGCATCAACCAATTCTAAGGCACCGCAAGCATTTTGTGCTTTTGTCTCTTGAAGAGTATCATCTCCTCTTACAAAAAACAGAACTACCTCTTCACTATCTTCATATATTGCTTTTTTTATCACTGCTTTAACTGTATAAAACTCATCTATCTTAAAAAACTCAGCTACTTCAGATATGGTACCACAATTTGGTGTATGAAACTTTGCCATATCAGCTTCAGGAGTCTCTGCTATCGTAGTTTTCTTTGCTCTTGATGCAGCCTCTATATTTGCAGCATAATCACAACTGCTACATACAACAATATCATCTTCACCATTATCAGCCAAAACCATAAACTCTTTACTACCACTTCCCCCAATAGCACCACTATCAGCATCAACTGCACGAAAATTCAGCCCAAGCCGATTAAAAATTCTTCTATATGTCGCTTCCATATTTTCAAACTCTTTTTTCATACACTCTTTACTATCATGAAAACTATAGCCATCTTTCATAGTAAACTCACGACCTCTTAGAAGACCATATCTAGGACGACCTTCATCTCTAAACTTTGTAGTAATCTGATAAAGATGTAGTGGAAGTTGTTTGTAGCTATTTATATTTCCTCTTACTATATCAACTGCAACCTCTTCATGAGTAGGTCCCAATACAAAATCATTATTTTTTCTATCATGAAATCTTAAAAGTTCTTTTCCAAAAGCATTGTATCTACCACTTTGCTTCCAAAGTTCAGCTGGAGTAACCACACCCATCTGAATTTCATTCGCTCCTGATGCATCCATCTCCTCTTTGACTATATTTTTTATCTTATCAAAAACTATTTTACCCATAGGTAAAAAGTTATATAATCCACTGCCATATTGGTTTACAAAACCTGCTCTTACTAAAAACTTATGGCTTGGCAGAGTTGCATCTTTTGGTGCATCTTTAGTTGTTGGTGCGTAAAACTTGCTAAATCTCATTTATCTTCTCCATTTTTATCCATACCCATGTAATACTCACATTTGTACATATTTAATTTTTTTATACTATCCTTGTCAAACTCAAAAATCTCTTGAATTGACTGGACTATAGTATCTGCTTCTGGTTTCTCAGCTAACTCTTTTAATTTTAATGTTGGTGTATGCAAAAATGCATTGAAAGCACAGTGAAGTATCTTTTCTACAGTTTCTTCATACTCTTCAGGGATATAACCTTTTTTAACAGAACGCTTTATCTCTTTTTGTGAACATGCTTTTGCTTTATCTCTCAACTCTTTGATAATAGGTTCTATACTAAGAGTCTGCAGCCACTTAAAAAACTCCATAGTTGAACGACCTACTATCGAAAAAGCGACTCTTGCTTGCTCTTCTCTCATTGAAAGATTTTTAGCAACTATCTCTTCAAGATCATCTACTGCATAGACATTAACATCTTGCATATCACACTCAATATCACGAGGAACAGCTATATCAAACCAATACCTCTCAAAGTCTCTACTTTCTACCATATCTTCTGTTATAACAAAGTGAGGGGCACCTGTAGCAGAAAAAAGCAGTGAGTGTGTATTTAAAAGCTCTTTAAGATCGGAATATGCTCTACATGTAACATCTTCTCCTAATTCATCAGCTAACTCTTTTGCTCTTTCTAAACTTCTATTTACAACTACAATTTTAGCTCCTGCAGCAAGAAGGTGCTTTCCTGCTAACCTACTCATCTCACCAGCACCAACCAAAACTGCTGTTTCACCTTCTAGACTACCAAATACATCTTTTGCTTTACTAACAGCAACACTTGAAACAGAAATAGGATTTTTTGATATATCTGTACTTGCTCTAACAGATGCTGCACATTTAAAAGCATGATGCATTGCTCTACTAAGTTTTTGAGAACAAAAACCTTTATCTGCAGAAAATTTAAATGCATCTTTTAGCTGTCCCACAATTTGTGTCTCACCAATAACTAAACTATCTAACGATGCAACTACTGAAAATAGATGGTGAATAGCTCCATTGTCCTCATATATATCTGCTCTATTTTCTAACTCACTAGCTTCTATTCCTGAAAATACTGAAAGCTCATCAAATATATGCTTAATAATCTCTTTACAACTACTTACACTTGTGATAACTTCAACTCTATTACATGTAGATAGTAAAATTGATTCATTTATATATTTTGATTTATGAAGTTTATCAAGAAAAGTTTTCTTTTTATCTTCATCAGAAAAAGATAGTTTTTCTCTGACTTTAATATCTGTATTTTTATGAGTGAAACTTATAATTAAATAATGCATTAAAACTCCCTAACAATCATATCAGTTATAATTTTTTCAAGCTCTGGTAAATTTTCATCTTTAATGGAATCTAATGCTTCTAGTCCAAGTTTTTTTGCATATTTTATAGAGTCTTCTACTGCCTCTGTATCAGTGATTTTTTCTCTAATCCATTGGGCTTCATTTTTATTTAAGTCTTTTTTAAAGTAAGATAGTAGTATATTTTTATCATCTTCATTGAGCTTTTCATACATATATAGATATGGAAGAGTTGTTTTACCCTCTCTAAAATCATTAAGTGATGGTTTGCCTAAAATTTCTGATGAACTTGTAATATCTAACACATCATCTATTATTTGAAAGGCTAAACCTAAATTACGACCATATAGTGCATATTTGGTAGTGTCTTTTTTTGCAAGATATGCTGCACTATATGCGCAAGATTCTATTAAAGAAGCTGTTTTTTTATAGATCATATCAAAGTAAACTTCTTGGTTTATATTAAAATTTTCTGCAAGTTCAACATCTAGCAGCTCTCCAACAGAAAGCTTAGTTACTGCACTAGAAACACTTTTAGCAACACAATTAGGAAGATCAGTTAATTTTGCAAAACCTTTAGAGTATAGTATATCACCTAGCATAATAGCTGTCATATTTCCAAATTTATGGTTAATAGATACTACACCTCGTCTTGTATCCGCCTCATCTATAACATCATCATGAAGAAGACTTGCTGCATGAATTAACTCAACAACACTAGCTAACTCAATAGCTTCAATAGACTCACCTGCAATCTTCAAAATCAACTTTGCTCTAAGCCTCTTTCCTTTAGGAACCTTATCATAAAGTTCCAAACTTTTTGAATCACCAATAGATTCAACATACTCTCTCATTAACGCTTCTACTTGCTCTAACAACTTAATCCCGCCTCATTTGTTAAAATTCCACCAAAATTCTGTTTTTATCATCTTTTATAAATATATCAAAACTTACTATTTTTTTCTCTTGATTTATCTCATCAAGAGCCACAATTATATAACTCTTATCATCTAATCTATTTTTACCATCACTTAAAACAAAAAATTTTACCCTATCAAGAGATCTTTTTTTATAAAGAATATATTGATGAGGATAGCCCTTATAGTTAAGCAAAACTGTAACTCTATCACTAACAATAGTAGTCCATCTAAAAAAGAAACTGTATTTATCTTTAGACTTTACATTAGAAAAACTAATTTTAGCTAGTTCATCTTTTTTCAAGGTATATTTATAAGTATGAGTCCAATTTGATTTCTCAGCTCCGCTTAATAGACTTAAGAGAATAGCTAATGAAACTATAACCTTATTCATTCTGAGTTAATATATCTCCAACAGTTGCAATAAAAAAATCTGTCTTTGCCATATGTATCTCATCTTGTTTTTCAGCTCTTATCATACTGATTTCTGCTTCTATATTAAGATCTTTTTCATTAGCAAGTCTTTCTAAAAGTATCTCCATTGCAACATGTCTTTCAATGTGTTTTTCAAGTGTATCTTCCACTAAATTTTTATTTGCATTAAATAAAATGTCAAAAAATTTACTTCTTGGACTACCCACAAAAAAATCATCTTCATCTTCATATAACATATAGTATCCTTGTTTTTAACCCAATTCTATTTCAAAATTTGAGTTTAAGAGATATGATTATAGCACATTGTTTAAAAGTAAAGCTTATACAATGTATTTTTTCATTATTAAGGGCACCTATAAATCCATTGAGTATATTTATACAACAATATATTTATAATTTTTTAGCATAAGAGACCACTGCACAGTAAGAATTTTATTTCAAGTATGTCAAAGTGTCTATTTTTCACAAAAGAGTTTTAAGAAAATATTGGTAATAATATCCCTAAATAAAGGTTTTTACATAAAATTATATGTATTATTATACAGTATATAAATGGAATAATATTACTAATAACGTTAGTTAATACTAAATCTAAATATTAAGGAGACCTTTTAAATGTACTCTATATAGTAGTTTAACATCTTATCTAGTTATATTTCTTTCTTCTTCCAAAGTAAGAAATCTCCAACTACTACTTTCAAGGTCAAGATTAAAACTACCAATGCTAATTCTCTTCAACTCTAAAACCTTCAAAGGTGTACCAAATTTGGAGTCTTTTAATGCACCAAAGAGCCGACGAATGTGTCGGTTTCTACCTTCATTGATGACAACTCTAAGTTTTGTTTTTGCACCACCAAAGGCTAACTTGTCAACCTCTAGTGCTTTAAGTAAGCCATATTTACTCTCAACTCCACTTTTAGCTTGTAAGATATGCTTATCACTCACATGCCCCCTAACCCAAATCTCATACACCTTCATACAGTGCCCTGGTTTAGTCAATGCATTATTTATTTGACCATCAGTTGTAAAAAGCAAAAGCCCCTTAGAATCCAAATCAAGCCTCCCTATTGGCATCCACCCATCAGTAAAAACCCAATCAGGAAGTATGTCATAACAGTCTTACGCCCAAGGTCATCGGAGCGTGTAACTAAGTAGCCCTTTGGCTTGTTTAGTGCAAATATTTTTTTGGAGTTAGTGGTTTTATTCATTTGTTATCATTTCAATAGTTACTAAAACAGTGTGTTACTAAGTATTTGGTATTTAATTTTTATCATCATTCCATTCTAATTTTAAAATATTATCTTTTATCATATGAACTCATTATAGCATTTTTGTATTTACAGTATCAAAGTTCTCAAAAGAGTATACTAGCTATCCATAATTGCAATATTGCATGG
>JALSME010000089.1 GCA_026987955.1 Sulfurospirillum sp. | reverse complement strand
ATAGATGGTGTGTAAGGTCAGTTATAACAAGGAAAAAAATGGAAAATAGAATAGACAGTATTGTCAATATTTTAGATAATAAAAAAGCAGAAAACATACAGACATTTGATATGAGAGATCAAGACTACTTTGTAGACCAAGTAGTTATAGCAACTACACTTGGAGAGAGACATGGTTCTGCTCTTTTGATTGATCTTAAAAAGGGTCTAAATGGCGAATCTTTTATGCATATAGAAGATGAAAATGAGTGGATTGTTATAGATCTAGGTGATATATTAATTCACCTTATGACTCCAGAGTATCGCTCAAGATACAACATAGAGGAGTTTCTCTCTGAGAGAAATGAAGAGATGCAAAAAATCAGACAGATTATGCTTGACGGAGAGTAAAAACTTGCTCTACATGTAAAGAGGCTCTTGCCTCTTTACATTTTATCTTTTGCCTTTATACCTATAAGACTAAGTCCTACTCTAAGACTAACACCTACCATAGCAAGTAGTTTCAAAAACTTATCCTCATCTTTTGTACCTACAACTCTATTTTCATTGTAAAATTTATGTAGACTTGAAGATAGACTTTTTAGATACTCTGTTAGTTTTTGGAGTTGACGAGACTCAAATGCATCTTCTAAAACTTCTGGCAACAAGAGTGCACTATAGAGTAAATTTGCTGCATCTTCATTAAGATTTTCAAGCTTAACATCTTGAATATCTTCTAAAGTCTTTCCGCTTTTGTTAAAAACTTGGTTTATTCTAGCATGAGCATAGTTAATATAAAAAATAGGATTTGAGCTATCTTCTTGCTTAAACATATCTACATCAAACTCTAGATGAGTATCACTTTTTTTACTTAAAAATACAAATCTAAGAGCATCACTTCCTACATCTTTTACAACATCACTCATAAGTATGAAGTTTCCTGCTCGCTTACTCATCTTGTATGGTTCCCCACCTTTGAGTAGAGCAACCATCTGGGCTAAGATAACCTCTAATTTTTTCTCATCATAACCTAGAAAGTTAATCGCCGCTTTTACCCTAGAGATATAACCATGATGGTCTGCTCCCCAGATGTTTATGTAGTGGTCATACCCTCTTTGATACTTGTTATCATGGTAAATTATATCTCCAGCTAAGTAAGTTGGTCTTCCATCTTCACGGATTACAACTCTATCTTTTTCATCATCCAAATCAGTTGAGCGAATCCAAGTCTTACCACCCTCTTCATATACCTTGCCAGATTCTAAAAGTTTTTTAAAGCTCTCATCCCATTTTGGGTATAGAGATTTTTCACTTACAAACTGTTCAAACTCTATGCCTACATCAGCTAGATTTGACTTTATAAGCTCGATCATCTTATCTTTTCCCCAAAGTGAAAGCTTTTCAATATTGCTTTCATCATTAAAGACCTCTACTCCTAACTCCTCTTTGGCTTCATATGCCAAGTCAACTATGTACTCACCACGATAAAACTCTTCTGGCCACTCTACCTCTACATGTAAAACATTTTCTCGTCCTGCAAGGTAAATTGAAAGACCAAGCATTGACATCTGGCTTCCTGCATCATTTACATAGTATTCACTTGTTATTTTATAGCCTAAGTGCCTACCAACACGGTAAAGAGAATCTCCAAGAACTGCACCTCTTGCATGTCCTATATGAAGAGGTCCTGTTGGGTTTGCACTCACATACTCTAAAAGTATTGAGCCTGTTTTATTTGACTTTCCAAAGTCACTCTCATTTAAAAGAGCCCATGATGCATACTCATCTAAAAAATCTTCACTAAGTTTAAAGTTAATGTAGCCTTTTACAGATGTAACTTCTTTAAAAATAGTACTGTTTTCAAACTTCTTACAAAGCTCATCAGCAATAATCATAGGAGATTTTCTAAGTTTCTTTGCAAGGGAAAATGCAATCGGAGTTGCATAGTGTCCAAAAGAGAGATCTTTTGGTTTTTCTAAGACGAACTCACACTGAAGTTCGTCTTTTATAGCTTTTATGACACGCTTTTTCAATATTGTGCCTTTTAAGCTTGTTTAGTCTCTTCTACCTTAGTAGCAGAAGCGGATTCTGTTTCTTCTTTTTTCTCAATCTTCTCTTCAGTAGTTGTTGCTACTTCATCCTCTTTCATCTCACTCTTAAAACTCTTAATACCTTTTCCAATACCTTTTGCAAGATCTGGAATTTTTTTAGCTCCAAAAAGCAATACAACGATTGCTAAAATTATCAGTAGTTCTGGCATACTAGGAACGCCCATACTATCTCCTTGTGTTTATTAATTTGGCATTATACCATTATTTTCTTAGAATTAGCTCACCCATGAGCTTATAAACTCTTCTGTATTGATGGAGTGAACACGGCATCTTGAAGATATGGCTATTGAAGTCAAATTCTCCAATGTTTTTTCAAAATCGTCATTGATAAGAACATAGTCATACTCTCTAATTCTTGTCATCTCTGAGACTGCATTGTTTATCCGTTTCTCTATTACCTCAGCAGAATCAGTACCTCTTTTTAATAATCTTTCTCTAAGTTCTTTTTGGTTTGGTGTTGTAATAAATACTGAAGTAATAGCATCTCCAAACTTCTCTCTTGCGATTTTATGACCCTGAACATCAATATCAAACAGAACAAGCTTTCCATCATTTAGTGCTTTTAAAATTGGCTTTAATGATGTTCCATAGTAGTTATCATGAACCTTTGCCCATTCCAAAAAAAGCCCTTCTGCTATATCACTTTCAAACTCTTCTTTAGAGATATAATTATAATCTTTACCCTCACTCTCTCCATCTCTTTTTTCTCTTGTTGTTGTTGAGATAGAAAAATAGATATCATCCATGCTATTGAGCATCTCACTCATTAATGAACTCTTTCCAGACCCACTTGGACCTGAGATTATTAACATTCCTCCACGCATATACCCATCCTTAACCATATTGGCGCTTAACAGGAGTGCAAAGAGGCGTAAGATTTGAATTTAAAAATATGCAGGACTGCTTGATGCCGTTCAAATATTTTTATATTTAAAGATTATGCCTCTTTGTACTCCCCGTAGGGCGTCTCTATTTTACTCACTCTCTTCGTTAGATAACCCCAAACATAGCTACGGCTATGCTTGAGAACATCTGCCCGAACTGTGAACAAAATAGAGACGCTGTTAAGCGTCAATTTGGTTTAGGGTGGGTATTAGTTGTCCTCTTCAAATGTAATTGAGATATTTACCTTCATGCCTTTTAATGCATCTTTTATTGAGCTATCCTCAAGTGCCTCTTTTACACTTTGACCTACTATCTCTTCTATCTCTTTACTTACATCTGAACTATCAACCTCTGCAGGTTCACACTCTGCACACTCTTTAGTCCCACCAAGTGCTTTCAACAAATCAGTCTCATCAATATCATCAATAGACGAAATTGTACTATCAACACTATTGCTCTCTTCGATAAGACTATCTAGCGTATCTTCAAGCTCATTAACAGAGCTATCTTCAAAATCTTCATCCAGAGACTCAATCTCTTCTGTACTTGGCTCTTCAAGATTTAGATCCTCATCAACTTCCATAGATGCAATTTCATCTTCTAACTCACTTACATCTTCATCATCTTCCGATAAATCTTCAAGTTCATCTAAAGGAAAATCCTCTTCTTTATCTCTATCTTCTTCTGTCTCTACTCCATCTAATGCAGCTGTTAAATCATCGTCTAGCATTAGGTCTTCTTCTTTCTCATTATCATCTAAAAGTTGTTTTACTTCATTGATATCTTCACTATCCAAAATAGAATCTAACTCGTTCTCACCAATCTCTTCTTCTGCACTATTTTCTTCTTCGCTGCTTTTAAGCATCTCTTCATCTAGTGTATAATCATCATCATTATTATCATCTTCTTCTAGAGTATCTTCTAAACTGATGCTTTCTTCCAAGTCATCTTCCTCTTCTAATTCTGATTTTTCTGTTTCCTCTATCTCTTCGCTAGTATCTTCTTTTTCAAGCTCTTCTTTTTCTTCTTCTACTAGCTCATCTAAACTTTCTAACTCTAAATCATCTATGCTATCTAATTCTATATTTTCTAAAGAGATATCTTCACTCTCAAGATTTAAATCATCTATTTCTTCGAAAGAATTTTCTTCTGACATATCTTCATCAGTTTCATCGCTATCATTTGGGATTTCTTTATCAATCTTTGAAACAAGATCAATAAAATCTGTAGGTAAAAATGGTTTTTCTAAAACAGTATTCATATTATCTGGTTTTTCTTCACCTCTTGGTGATATATATACAAAGTATCTTGACAGTCCTGATGCTATGAGCTCATCAATCGTAAGTTCGCTATAAAGTTCACTATCAACTAAAACAACATCATAGCTTTCCAATGGAAAATCATCAAATGATGATACCTCATCAATTTTGGATCCAAGTTTTTCAACACTAAGAGTAATAAGCCTAGATACGGCCGGATTGCTGTTTATAAGAAGAAAATGCATAGTATAACCCCTAAAAATTAGAATAATTGTCCTATTTTAGTATAAAATTAATTAGGAGTATATAAAGAGAGCTTTAATTTTTATTATGATTAAATTCTGGAACTATTTTTTTGAGTTGTGCCAACTTGTCTTCACAAGAAAGAAGCTCTTTGATATCTTGATTTAATTTATAGATATCATAATCTGTATTAGAAGCAACGGTAATTGACTCATACTGTGTCTTTTGATCACTGTCATTTATAAGTAACTCTTCGTAAAGCTTCTCACCAGGTCTTAAGCCTGTAAATTCTACTTTTATATCTTTTTTGCCACTTAGCTCTATCATTTTGTGAGCCAAATCCACTATCTTGATAGGCTCTCCCATGTCAAGTATAAATATCTCTCCACCTTTTGCTATAGCTCCAGTTTGCAAAACTAACTCGCATGCTTCAGGAATAAGCATAAAATAGCGAGTTATTTCAGGGTCTGTTACAGTCACTGGTCCACCCCTTTCTATCTGCTCTCTAAACTTTGGTATAACTGAGCCAGATGAGCCAAGAACATTACCAAATCTTACAGCTGCGATTTCTGTGTTTTTACTCTTCACATTGCCCGCATATAGTTCACAAATTCGCTTTGTAGTCCCCATAACATTGGTTGGACGAACTGCTTTGTCAGTTGAGATGAGTATAAACTTTTTGACACCATATTTTATAGCTAAATCTATACAGTTTTTAGTGCCGATGACATTGTTTCTTATACCCTCTTCTATGTTATCTTCTACTAATGGAACATGCTTGTAAGCTGCGGCGTGTAGTATAATATCTGGTCTACATGTAGAGATAGTTTTTTCTAAAAGTTTTTCATTTAGAACACTATGCATAACAGATTTAACCTTGTCTGATTTTAACTCTTGAGTGATGCTATAAAGATTAAACTCGCTATGGTCTAAAAGTATTAATTCACTTACTCCATACTTCAAGCACTGACGGCTTATCTCACTTCCTATGCTTCCTCCTGCTCCCGTTATGAGAACTTTTTTGTTTTTTAAAAACTGTGATATTACTTGCTTATCCAGGTCTTTTGGATAGCGAGCTAGTAGGTCTTCAACTCGTATATGTTTTAACTCTTTTTTTAGAGTATCTCTATCTAAAATTTTCTCAAGTGATGGTAGTATCTTTATCTCTTCAAAATAATCTTTTAATTTTTCATATATCTGTGCTACTCGTTCACTCGAAGCCGATGGCATAGCAATAATAAGTAAATTATATTTCCCATCTTTTTTTATCTTCTCTTTTAGGTTTTCTTTTGAAAGAATTCGTACACTATCTATGCTTCTTTTTTGTAGTCTTTTATCATCATCTATGAAGTATTTGGTTTTGTACTCAGAGTTTCCATACTCATCTTTTAGTTTAAGTCCAGCTTTTCCTGCACCATATATGACCAAACTTTTATGTTTTTTGACCATACTTCGATTGATATATAAATAGTAAACATACATTAAAAAATTAATAGCTAAAAGATAAAAAGCAAGTTCAGAAAGCATAAGTGCAATTCTAGCTTCTGCATAAAAAAAGGGCATATATACCAAAAATGCTACTGCATTGACTAAAATCTTTATTATAAATGTTTTTTGTGTTGCCTTTGACCAAGAAAGAGAGAAATCTTGCAAGATAACTAAAGAAGATACTATCCTTACTAAAATAACTCCTAAAACAACATTTAAAGAAAATTCTTTGTGAAATATCCAAAAAGTCCAAGTAAATGTGATAAAAGTCAGCACTATTATAACTATTAGATTTAGTACTCGTTTATCTATGTGTATATTCATCAATTCTCTTTCAAAATTTTATAAACTTTATCTTCACTTTTAAGCTCCACTTTAAACTCAACTCTTCTTGATGCATTTTGCTCTTTAGACTCTGCAAATGCCATGCCGTTTGCTCTAAAAAACTTTTCTAGCCAAGGTCTATTTTTCTTTGTGACCTCATCTTCTAAACTATAACAGTATGCCAAAACCTCATAAGCTCTACTTTGAGAGAGCTTCATGTTGTTTAGATATATCTCTTTTTGAGTTGATGAGGCTGCCCACTTGTTTGAAGTGTGCCCCTCGACTCGTACCTCTTTAATCTCATCTTTATACTGCTTTGAAGTGAGTATCTTAACATATCTTGGGAAGAACTCTGCTAAAATATCCTGAAATTTAGGATTTATATCACTTTTGTTGATTTTGAAAAGTACTTCTGGTGAGTTAAATACAACTCTATTGTCTTTTGTTATGACTGCATCCCACTGTTTCAAATCATCCTCAAACTCATCATAAAGAACTTCATTTAAGTTAGCTTTTGCATCTCTATACGAGGTGGCTACATCTCTCATACTGTCTTTTTGCGATTGCATCTCTATCATAAAACCAATAGCAATAAACAAAAATACCAACATCAAGCCTGACATCATGTCAGATATACTCATCCATTCGTTATTTGCTTTCAGGCTTATCCTTTAGTTTTTGGATTATGGAGAGTATGGTAGCTGTACTCATGCCCACTATGGAGGTAAAAAATGCTGTTTTTAAACCTGCAAGTATCTTGTTTACACTGTTCATGATATCTTCTGGATTAAACTCTTGTAAACCTATAAAAATCCCCACAAAAGTTCCCAAAACTCCTACACTGACTATCTGTGACTTGAAGTCTTTTTTAGTTTTTATGTCCATCAAAGCTAACACAAAGATAATCACAACAAAGACAAGGTTTACTGGATCGAGCAGTACATCTTTAAATGCACTTGGGCTAAAATTGTTCTTTTTTACCATTGTGTGGCAAACACCCAAAGTCAGCTCCGCTCTGTTTTTTGCAACAAGCTTTTTACTGATGCCATCTATATTGGCTAACTCATCTATACTCTTAAAACACTTGTTTTGCTCTCTGTAGTCTACGATTTTTTGAGCTTTTGCTTTACCTATACCATTAAGGCTCAAAAACTCACTTGGAGTTGCGTTATTTATATCTACAACCGCAAAGAGAGTTGTTGTGACAAAAAGCATGGCTGTTATGACTTTTTGTATATTCATTGAACTTATATCTTTAGTTTAAAAACTTTTGCATTTGGATCTAGTACTACCGGCTCAAAAAGTTTTTTATCATAGTTTTCGAACACAAAAAGCTGTATATATGTAGAGTTTAGCATCTCTTCATCTAAAACTAAAAAGGTGTTATATGACTTCATATAGACTAAGTAAAAATTGGCATCTTTGTGGAGTGTTTGTCTTTGTCTTATGAGTTTTTTGTTTTTATCATATGAGGTTATCAAAAACTCTTTTACTTTAACCTCTTGATTTCCTATCTTTATAGTTCCTGCTTGTTTGTTGAAAATAACTCCACTTCCTAGATTCAAAAGAGTTTTGCTGTCTTTAAATCTATTGGTTTGGTAGAAAAAAAGTCTTCTGTTTTGCTTGCCGCTCATAAGGTCAATGTCACTAAATCTTGCTACTGTTGGAAGAATCCCCATCATACGGTAAGGTAAGTATAGGTAAATATCTCTTGTTTTTTTAGGCAATTTAGCCTCTACATGTAGAGATGCTAAAAAGTCATTGGTGTCTTTAAAGCCACTATCTAGCGTCATATTTGCAATGTTAGAGCGGTTCCTATCGCCATCATCTTTTTTCATCAAAAACTGTTTTTCTGTGTACTCTACATCAAATCTAGCTAACTTTGCCGATACATTTTGAGGACTTGTTAGCATAAAACTAACAGGAAAATTTACCGCTCCACCATGCTTTCCCCCATCTATAAGAGTATTTACATCACTATAGTAACGAATAGGATATCCATAATCCCACCAAGCAACTACATAGTCATCTCTTGATGCTACTTTTTTAAGCTTGTCCAATACTGCTACTTCTTGTTTAGTAAAAACTGTTGGGACTTTGTAAGCGACGACATGTAAAATGTTAGGATATAAAACTCCGAGTGTACATATAGATATAAATGCTATTTTTAAGTTTTTATTTTTTATGAAGTCGCTTATAAAAAAGATGAGATAAGCTATGCCAAATGCCATAACAGGAACAGCATATATGGTAAATCTAAGTCCACCAACATATGCCAAAAATCCAAGCCCAACCAAAGGAAGTCCAAGCAGCATAACTCTATATCTATAACTCATCATAGCATAGCCAACACATGAGAGTAAAAATGTAACAGTATGCCCACTAATACGATTTGCAAAAGTTTCAAATGGGATTTTACCTGCTTCTCTTACTGTCTGCATTACTGAGAAAAAATGAAGCTTTAGATCATCTCCCACAGACTCTATACTACTTCCAAAAACATACCCTTTTAACTGTCCCCATATAGGAGCAAATCCACCAGTAGCCAAGAAAAGCAAAAATGCAGCTGCTAAAGTATGGTACATATAAGAGTCTAACTTTTTTCTTTTATATAAAACATAAACACCAATCACAATAAAAAACCTAACTACCCCAGGTAGACCCATCATCGCAAAAAGCATGATGGCCATAAGCTTGTACATGTAGAGATTTTTTCGCTCGTAAACTAAAGTATATAGCAGTATAAGTCCAAAAAATGCGAACTCTAAAGAGTAGCTCTGAGGGTACCAGCTTCTGTAAAGGATAATCTCAAAAGCAGTAAATATAAGATACTTTTCTTCCCTTGTTCTAAAAGCCAGTACAAGAGACCAAAGAAGAAACAGAGGAAATACGATGTTAAGCATATCTGTATCATAGTACCCAACCATAGTACGGTTATAATAGCTCCATGCGATACTAGCAACTAAAGCTGCCACTAAACCTAACTCTGCTTTTTTAAAGTTTTGAGCTATGAGCACCATAGGAATTACAACCAAAGAGCTTAGAAAGACTGGCAGGTAAAGTATAACACTCTCAAAAGAGAACGGAAGTACATATGCAAAAAAAGCAGTAACCCAAGCAGTGTCACTAAAAACTGGAGAAAAAGCAAACTTTTGAAAGTCCCAGTTAAGTATATCTCTAGCCCCTTCAGCCCAATAGTAACCATCATTTGTGTTTATCATAAACTGGTTATTCCACATGAAGTTTTCTACTCCATGAAACTGATATATCCAGATAAGTCTAACACCAACACTAAATGCAAATGCTAAGACAATATAGAGCCAAACCTTTTTTTCTATGAAAGTATTCATTTGTCACATTCACTTACACTCAAGTTTGATAGATTTTTTTTTAAAGTTTTTTTGCCAATTCCTTTTACCTCTACTAACTCGTCTACGGATTTGAAACAGTTTTTTTCTCTATAAGCAACAATGGCTTTTGCTTTGACATTTCCGATTCCCTTTAGGGAGCGTAACTCTTCAATGCTTGCACTGTTAATATCTACAGCACTCCACAAAAAACTAGTTAGCAAAAATAGTGCAATAATTAATTTCATTTTACAAGCCCTTTAATATGTAAGATTAGTGCGTTTTTATGGCTATTATAGCATAAGTATAAGTTTATACACTACTTAAACGATTTTTTATAGTCAATATATACCCATCAACGATAAGATAAACACAACATAAATATTACTAACAAAGCACACCAGAGAAAGCAAAAATATTCTAACCCTTTTATTTCTTTGGTTTTAGTAATGAAATCTACATTGAGCAACAATAATCAAATCATCAATAATTTTATGCACCAACCTATGCTCAGCCGTAATTCTTCTCGAATAGTACCCATTGAAATTTTCTTTCAATTTTTCTGGCTTTCCTAGCCCCTCTTTATCATATGGATTTCTTTTTATGTCTCTTATTAAAAGATTAATTCTTTTTAAAATTTGTTTGTCATTTTGTTGCCAATATAGATAGTCTTCCCATCCTTTATCTGCAAACCCTAAGATCATACATCTAAATCTTTTTTTAAAAATTGCGCGTTTTCTATTTGATCGACTGCACTTAAAAGTCTATCTCTATTATTTTTAGAAGACAAAAGATATATTGTCTCTTTCATAGAGTCATATTCTTCTTGTGATATTAAAACTACAGACTGCTTTTCTTTAGTAGTAATAATAAATTCGTCAAAATCATTACATACCTTATTTATTATTTCTCTTAAATTATTTCTTGCTTGTGAATAAAGTACTGCTTGCATAACATTTCCTTTTGTCAATATATTGTCATTGTATCACAATTTGTGTAAAAATATGCCATTATTTCAACATTAACATAACAAGCTAAAAAACCTTCTTATAATCCACAAATCGCATAACAGCATATAAAAACACTAAAGCTATAAAAAATGCAACAAACCAATTTGATATAAAATATACCAAACCAAACAACACCATATTTACACCCATTCCAGCCATAACGACTTTGTAATGACTCCAGCCAGCTTGTGTAAGCCTTTGATATGCATGTTTTTTATGTGCCTGGCTTAGTTTTTCTTTATTTAACTTTCTTCGTATCAAGGTTACTGTAGCATCAAACCAAAAGAGTCCAAAAAGGATAATCCACACCCATAAGTTTATGCTTTCTA
>JALSME010000088.1 GCA_026987955.1 Sulfurospirillum sp. | reverse complement strand
TTTGGGTATAATATATACCTTTTTCACACCCATATTAGGAGCACATTCGCATGTCAACAAAAGAGCTTTATGCAAACTTAGAAGAGCTATTCAAGCAAAACGAAAAGGGAAATGTAACTTATGAAAAAGTTATGTCACTCTTTATTAAACAACCTACTGCATCAAATATTAAAAAAATGACTGCTTTAATGGAAAAGTACAAAATCACCCTTATAACTTCAGCTGAATTAGCAAAATTAAGGAACCTAGAAGAGGCTCAAAAAAGAGCAGAAGAGGCTCTAAAACTACAAGATGAGATGCTTGAAAAAGAGTTTGATTTAGCAAATGAAAAAGAGCTTTTAGAGTGGAGTAGAAGTGACAGTCCTGTTAGAATGTATCTAAGAGAGATGGGGTTAATTTCACTACTAACTAAAGAAGAAGAGATTGATATTAGTAAAAGAATCGAGTTTGGTGAAGATATAATCATTGATGCTTTTTGTTCAGTTCCATACCTTATTGATTTTATCATAGACTACAAAGAAGCTCTTATCAATAGAGAGCGTCGCGTCAAAGAGCTATTTAGAAATTTTGAAGATGATGATGAAAATAGTGATGAGAGTGATGAGAGTGAAAAAAAAGTAAATAAAAAAGACAATAAAAGAACAGAAAAAGTTTTGATTAGTTTCAAAGCACTTGAAAAAGCAAAAAAAGATTGGCTAAAGGCTATAGCAAAAGTTCCTGAAAATATGGACGATCCTGAAGCAAGAGCTATATACGATATAACAGTTGCATATAAGAAGAAAATTTTAAAAGAGACCTTGTTAGAACTTGGACCAACAAGTAAACTCATAAATGAACTTGTAAAGTCTATGGAAACATCACTAAAAAGTGATGATGAATTTGATAAAGAGTTAAAAAGACTAGAGTATAGACTGCCACTTTTCAATGAGACTTTAAAGGAGAATCACAACAAACTTTTAGATAAAATTATAGACTTAAATAAAGAAGAGATAACAGCACTTGTGCCTGAAGCGACTATGGTTTCTACCTATGTTGAGATTAAGAAACTATTTCAAACTAAAGAGGCTAGTAAACAGAGTTTTGATTTAGATCCTGAAGTATTAAAAGAGATTGTTGAGCAGATAAAACGAGGTAAAAAAATTGCAGATGAAGCAAAAACTCGTATGGCAAAATCTAACCTTCGACTTGTTGTTTCTATCGCTAAAAGATATACAAACCGTGGTCTTCCATTTCTTGATCTTATACAAGAGGGAAACATTGGTCTTATGAAAGCTGTCGATAAATTTGAATACAAAAAAGGATACAAGTTTTCTACATATGCAACATGGTGGATTCGCCAAGCTATTAGCCGTGCTATTGCAGATCAGGCTAGGACTATTCGTATTCCAATCCATATGATAGAAACTATAAACAGAATCAACAAAATCATACGCAAGTACCTTCAAGAAGAGGGAAGAGAACCAGATATAGATACAATCGCAGAAGAAGTTGGTCTAAGTGTTGATAAGGTTAAAAATGTTATTAAAATCACAAAAGAACCAATAAGTCTTGAAGCTCCAATAGGCAATGAAGATGATGGAAAATTTGGTGATTTTGTTGAAGATAAAAACTCAGTAAGTCCTATGGATTTTATGTTAAAAAATGACCTAAAAGATCAAATAGATGATGTATTAGATCAGCTAAATGATAGAGAAAAAGCAGTGATTCGTATGAGGTTTGGACTAATGCACGACGAGAGTGACAGAACACTTGAAGAGATTGGGAAAGAGCTCAATGTAACAAGAGAGAGAGTTCGCCAAATAGAGAGCTCAGCAATAAAAAAACTAAAACATCCTAAAGTAGGTAGAAAGCTCAAAAACTATATAGAGAGTTAATATGTCTTTTTACGAAGCATGGATGGAACATGATTATAACCCATTTATTCTATTTAGTGAAGATGGTAAAGTAATCTCTTTAAACCAAGAAGCACAGTATCTTCTTGGTGAAGCCAAAAATAGAGATATATTTGAACTTACAAATGTATATGCTAGTCACTCATATGGTTTTAAAACTACAGCCCTAGATTTGTCTTTTGGGGCATATAATTTCTATGCAATCACAGTAGGATACTTGGATGAGCAAAAAATAGGTATAAAACTATATAAAAGCTCTGCAAAGAAATTTGTAAACATAGAGGAGAAAGGTGAGAGTGTAAATATATATACTCTACTAGAGCTATGTATTAGTGCCTCAAGCACTAGATGTAAAGCTGAATTTACAAAAGAGTTTGACCCCACCTTTCCAGATGTTAAGCTACATATCAATAATTTCACAAAATTATTAAATATGATTTATCAATCTCACTCATCTGCACTATCGATTAAAACTAAACTATCCTTAGTTGTTGGCGAGTATATTAGACAAAATGATAAAAAATACCCTATATTTTCAATAACAATAAGCAGTGACCTACTAGATGGAAGCTATATAAATGAGATAGAATCTTTAGCATTGAAGAGTAATGTTATGGTTAGACATCATAAAAATAGCACCATTCTTACATCTGCTATGGTCACTCTCTAAGAAAAAATCCTAAAACTAAACTAGAAAGAGGGACTGCTCCAATACCAATCAAAAAAGGAATTGCTAAAAACATACTGTTTCGTATAAGGAAAAGAATAGAAACACAAAGTAGCACATATGCTATTAGCCTAAAAGGGTTAAAAAAACCTCTTCCACTTTGAAAAAGATTTAAAATACTCTGCTTTATTCCACTACTTCTCTTTCTCTGTTCTTTATAGTACTTTACAAACTCCTCTTTACTTAACTCCTTTTCCTCTTCATCTTCTTCCTCAAAAAGTCTAAACTTATCATCAATCTTATCTAGTTCATCTCTCTCATCTGGTATAGCACCATTTTCAAGACTTTTTTCTATCATTCCTTTATATGAATAAAAAGAAGCAAAGATAATAATCATAGAGCATATAAAAGCAACTTGTGTATTAATAAGCCACAAATCACCCATAACCAAAGATAAAACTACCAAAGAGAGATAGGCTCCAAAATATACAAAAAATGCCCTACTCTTCATCTAAATCCTGTTTTTTGTACTCTTTATATCTGTTTTCATCTTTATACTCTTCATACGATGCAACCTGCTTTTTATATGCCTTATAAACATTCATAATTGCACCACCTACACCCCAAAAAATACCAACCCAGAGTAGCCAATCTTGATCAAAAGATTTCTTCATAAGTATACCAACACCGATACCCATAAGCACAGCAACTACAATTGAGATACCAAGAGAAAGCCCATCGGCTCCCTCTACAAGCTTGGCATATTTTGGTTTTTCTTCACTACTCATTTTATATCACTTAGCACTTTCTTAGCTGCCTCAATACAATCATCAATCATACTTTCACTCATAGCATCACAGATAAAGCCTGTCTCAAACTGACTACATGCAAAGTAAAATCCTTCATTTAACATACCTTGATGAAACTTTGCAAATCTATCCGTATCACTTTTTAATGCATCATCGAAATTTTTTACTTCATTATCATTGAAAAAGAAACCAAACATACTTCCTCTAACATCTACTTGAAGTGCGATGCCATTTTCATTTGCTGCTTCCTTAAAACCATTAACAAGTTTTTGTGCTTTTGATTCAAACCTAGCATACAACTCTTTGTCTTCTGTGATTTTATCAAGTGAAGCCATACCAGCATGCATAGCAACTGGGTTTCCACTAAGAGTTCCTGCTTGATAAACAGGACCATCAGGACTAAGCTTATCCATAATTTCCAATCTTCCACCAAATGCACCAACAGGCATACCACCACCAATAACCTTACCAAAAGTAACCATATCTGGAACCACTTTTGTAATTCCTTGTGCACCTTTTAAAGAAGCTCTAAAACCACTCATAACCTCATCAAAAATCAACAAAGTTCCATGCTCATCACATAGACTTCTAAGATCTTGTAAAAACTTTTCATCAGCAGGAACCAGTCCCATATTACCAGCTATAGGCTCTAGTATGATACATGCAATATCTTTTGAGTTTTCAAAACACTTTTTTACACTCTCGATATCATTGTACTTTGCTAAAAGTGTGTGTTTTGTAAAGTCTGCAGGAACTCCTGGGCTACTTGGTGTTCCAAAAGTCACTGCTCCACTTCCTGCTTGAACTAAAAGAGAGTCACTATGCCCATGGTAACAGCCTTCAAATTTGACTATATCATCTCTACATGTAAAGCCTCTTGCAAGTCTAATAGCACTCATAACAGCCTCCGTTCCACTGCTTACAAAACGGATTTTATCAATGCTTTCAAACATGTTACAAATCTTATTTGCAAGTTGTGTTTCTACCTCTGTTGGTGCTCCAAAACTAAGCCCTCTTGTTACTGCATCCATAACTGCAGTCTCAATAGTCTTGTCACAATGCCCAAATATAAGTGGACCCCAACTCTGTACAAAATCTACATATCGGTTGCCATCAATATCAAATAAGTATGCACCTTCACCTTTTTCAATAAAAATAGGTGTTCCACCAACACTTTTAAATGCTCTTACAGGAGAATCAACACCGCCAGGGATTACATCTTGAGCTAGCTCAAATGCTTTTCTACTACTATCTGTCTTCATCTATTTACCTCACTTGTTACATAAAAATAGAGTGCTTCTATCTCATCATTTGTTAAAAAATATTTTGGCATTACCGAGTCTGACCCTTTTAATGCCTTAAAAAACCTCTCTCTTGAAAGGGAGTTAATAGCAGGAGCTTTTAGCTCCATATTTTTCCCTTTGTGCTTATACTTCGCAATAATCATGCCCTCACCTTTTGGACCATGACACAATATGCAACCAATCCCTCTTGGATTTGAGTATAACATCTTGGCATACTCCATCTTGGTAATAAAGTCTTCTGCTTTTAATGAGACAAAAAGCAATAAAACACAAACAAAAACTCTCATTTACTCTCTCTTTATTATAAAAATAGTATAATAGCTAAAATTACATTTAAGGACACTAAAATATGACAATTTTAGACGGAAAAGCACTATCTAATAAAGTAAAAGAAGAGATTAGACTAGAGACACTAGAGTTAAAAAAACAAAATATCGTACCTGGTCTAGCTGTTATACTCGTAGGAGATGACCCAGCTAGCCAAACCTATGTTGCTTCAAAAGAAAAATCTT
Organism: Sulfurospirillum sp.; assembly: GCA_026987955.1. Taxonomy (GTDB): domain Bacteria; phylum Campylobacterota; class Campylobacteria; order Campylobacterales; family Sulfurospirillaceae; genus Sulfurospirillum_A. Next base: position 5,948 of record JALSME010000088.1, on the reverse strand, counting down.
GTATTGCAGCAGGTATATTTTCAGAAAAAATCACTATGAATAAAGATGCAACCCAGGAGAGACTACTAGATAGAATTGCAAAGCTAAATGCAGACAATAGCATACATGGAATTCTTGTTCAGCTTCCACTCCCAGACCATATAGATACAAACAAAGTTCTTGAAGCAATTGACCCTAAAAAAGATGTTGATGGTTTTCATGTCTCAAATGTAGGACAACTCTCAACTGGAAATCCTACTCTTGTTCCTTGTACTCCACTTGGTGTTATGAGAATCTTAAAAGAGTATGGTATTGACCCAAAAGGCATGGATGCATGCGTTGTTGGTGTTAGTAATATAGTTGGAAAACCTATGGTTAATCTACTTGTAAACGCAAGAGCAACAGTAACTGTGTGTCATAGTAAAACCAAAGATTTAAAAGCCCATACAAGCAGAGCAGACCTTCTTATAGTCGGTGTAGGAATTCCACATATGATCAAAGAAGATATGGTAAAAGAGGGAGCAGTTGTTATCGATGTTGGTATAAATAGAATGACATGGGGAAAATACGAAGGAAAACTTGTGGGAGATATTGACTATGAAAATGTAGCTTCAAAATGCTCATACATCACACCAGTTCCAGGAGGAGTTGGACCCATGACGATTGCCATGCTTCTTAAAAACACACTAACTGCTGCTAAAAATATATCTGGCATCAAATAATGAAGTCATTTTTTAGCAAGTTTTTAAATTGGTCAAACTCATGGACAGGAACTATTGTTATAGTTCTGTTAGTCATCTTTTTTGTAGCACAAGCTTTTGTAATTCCAAGTGGAAGTATGAAAAAAACACTTCTAATTGGAGACCATCTTTTTGTAAAAAAGTTTAGCTATGGAATTCCTATTCCACACCTACCTTGGCTAGAAGTTCAAATTTTACCAGATTTTTTCGGAAATGGGCACCTTATAGAGGGTGATGCACCTAAACGAGGAGATATTGTAGTTTTTCGTTACCCAAAACAACCAAAAATTCACTATGTAAAAAGAATGGTAGCAGAAGGTGGAGATGAGATACTTTTTCAAGATAAGCACCTATATATTAGCTTTCATGAGGGTGAAAAATGGATGAGAGAGAACTATAAAAAAGAGAAACTCTTTACAATTGCAGGAAAAACTTGGGTATTAAACCCATATATGGAAAAATTTCCAGGTATTCAGTATGATGATAATGTAAATCTTTTTGAACAGATGAATATGTTTTTAAATGCAAACGATTTAGCAATGGAACCTGTTGTGGTTAATGAACTGCCAAGAAACTTCAACACAAATTTTAATGCATTTTACAAAAAAGTTCCCAAGGGTGAGTTCTATATGATGGGTGACAACCGTGACCACTCAAATGACAGTCGTTTTTGGGGGAGTGTACCATACTCTTTAGTAGTTGGCAAACCATGGTTTATCTACTTTAGTTGGGATGATGACTATAAAGTTAGATGGAACAGAATTGGTCGTTTTATTGATACAATCCAACATGATGAGAAATTTTTAGATGGAAAATAGTGAAATAATTAACATAGCAACCAAAGTTTTAGCTCTAGCAGTTGCAATCATAGGCCATGAAATCATGCATGGCTATATGGCATACCGTTATGGTGATAGCACTGCAAAAGATGCAGGACGACTTAGCATAAACCCTCTTGTACATATTGACCCTGTTGGAACTATTGTTGTTCCTTTAGTTCTTTTTATATCTGGTGCCCCATTTCTTTTTGGTTGGGCAAAACCAGTCCCAATTTATATAGGTGAAGTCATAAGAAATGCTGGATACAAAGGTGCTATTAATGTCTCCCTTGCAGGAATTTATTATAACTTTACACTAGCAATCACTGCATCTATACTGTTAGGATCAATGGACATAAGCAACATTGGCTCACTCACAGAGCTCTTCTTTGTGTCGTTCATTGTACAAACTCTAATTTACAATGTAGTTCTAGGTTTTTTTAACCTCATGCCAATACCGCCACTAGATGGTTCTCATGCAGTGTCCTATTTTGCTGCATGGAACAGATGGGATAAAGTAGTGGACTTTTATAATTCTATAGAAAGATACGGCATGGTAATATTACTACTCATCATAGCAACACCACTATCAAACTACTTTTTTGCACCAGTAAGATATATCATAAACTTTTTGGCTCCATAAGAGCTCTACATGCAGAGCATCTTTAGGTGCTTACATGTAACCAATAAAATATTTTCACTTTTGAGTGATTTTAGTTCACCAGAAAATCCTTTTTTTGCAAATATTACATATATACTAGGATCAATTTGTGCTTGTTTTGCATTTTCTCTTAACTTACTAAGCTCACCTTTTGATACTTTTTTATCTCTATATTTTATAGTTCCTACTATTTTTTTGCCAGATTTTGTTTTAGCTACTAAGTCGATTTCTATATTATCATCCCAGTATCTTCCAATGTTATAAATCTTGTCTTCAGTAAAACTCTCTTTGATAAATTCATGGCAGAGTTGGGAAAATACTAAGTCAGTAAACTCAGCTTTTCTATTGTTATAGACTTCAAAAAACTCTTTGTAGTCTTTATCTCTTATACTTTTGAATATAGGTGATATAAAAGCAAACCAAAATCTTAAAAATGGAGCTGTAAAAGTAATCTTGTCTGAGACATAAACATCTTCACTACACCTCTCTAGCTTTATAAAACCACTATCCCTGAGCTCCTCAACCAAATCCATACCATCATCAAAAGAAAAACCAGCTCTTTTAAAACTTGAGTTTGTCCTTCTATCGCCTAGTGCTGCTGCACTTAAAAGCCTATGATATTTTTCATTGCCATCAGTAAATTTTGCTACATCATTTCTTAAGAATTTATACTCTTTTAGTATATGCTTTTGTATTAGTTTATCTAAAGACTCTTCCATATTCAATGTTACATCAAGTCCACCAAATACAGTAAAATACTCTACTGCAATTTCCATATTTTTTGGGTTATTTCTCTTACAAAAAGAGCTAAACTGCTCTTTTATGGATTGTTTATTTTCAATATTCATACTATATTATAGCATATTGTGGTATAATCGCGACATTACAAACAAGGAATATTATGAAATTTTTTATTGCAACTGACCATGCAGGAGTAGCAATCAAGCCAAATATCATTGAGATGCTAAAGCAAAGAGGTCATGAAGTAGTTGATTTGGGACCACAAAATGCTGACAGGGTAGACTACCCTGACTATGCACATAAAGTTTGTCTACAAGTTTTAAGCGAACCAAATACGCAGGGTATACTCATATGTGGTTCAGGTATAGGAATGAGTTTAGCAGCCAACAAAAACATAGGAATTCGTGCAGCTCTATGTCATGATGCCTACACAGCAAGCATGGCAAGAGCGCACAACGATGCAAATGTTCTATGTTTTGGAGAACGCATTGTTGGACTTGGGGTTGCTGAGTCTATCATAGATGCTTGGTGTGCTGGAGTATTTGAGGGCGGTAGACACGCCTTAAGAGTAGAAAAGATAGAGCTCTAAATATGCTATTTGAGTGGATAGTCACAACAATATTAGCTTCACTTTGTGTATATCTTACGATTATGGTTTTTTACTTTAAAACCCTGCTTAAAAAAGAGAAATTAGGTAGTGTAATTGTAAAAAACACTCTTGGTGATGCAGAAGTTGTTATACGAAAATACCAAGTACAACTTCAACGCTCACTTGGCAATATAGACATACTTAGTGATGAGCTTACAAAAGTGAAAAACGACTTAAAGTCATTGCGAACAAGAAACTCTCAATATCGCATGGAAAATGATAAGCTTAGACAGCAGATAAAAGATCTGCAAGGTAAGATAGAGGCACTTCTTTAATGGGTATAGAAGTCATCTCATATAGTGCTTTTGGTATTTTTTTGCTGCTAGCTCTCTACTTAAAATACAAATTATTCAAATAGGACATAAAATGAAAATTACAGAAGTTTTTACTTCGTGCTTTCTCACAGAGAGTGCAAAGCACAAGAGTCACGAGGAATTAAACTCAGACTTGTTCGAGTTTAAGGGGACATTAAAATGAAAACATTAAATCAAAGTGATAAAGACTACTTACTCTCAACAATAAGAGACATAAAAGACTTTCCAAAACCTGGGATTGTTTTTAAGGACATCACTACTCTTCTTGCAGATACAAGAGCTTTTAACTTTCTTATGGATCACCTTGCAGATAGGTATGAAAATGAAGATATAGATTTTATTGCAGGTATTGAGGCTCGTGGTTTTATCTTTGGTGCTGCACTTGCTGCGAAGATTGGTGGTTCATTTGTTCCTATTAGAAAACCAGGAAAACTACCATATACAACTGTAAGCGAAAAGTACTCTTTGGAGTATGGTGTAGATGAAGTAGAAATTCATATAGATGCTTTTAAGTGTGATAAAAAAGAGCCTAGAGTTTTGCTTATAGATGACTTGATCGCAACTGGTGGAACTGCAACTGCAGCTGTGAGCCTCATCAATAAAGCTGGTGCTAAGTGTGTTGAAGCATGTTTTTTACTAAATCTTACATTTTTACAAGGCGATAAAGAGATCAAAGAGACAACTAGTGTTTACTCTGTCTTGGAGGTTGATTGATGTATATTCCAAAAGCTTCAAAATTTGACCCTGATAGCAACGGTCACTTTGGGATATTTGGTGGAAGATATGTACCTGAAACTTTGATGCCAGTTCTTTTGGAACTAGATGAGTACTACAAAACACTTCGTTTTGATAAGGAGTTTTGGGGAGAGGTTGATACATATCTTAAAGACTATGTTGGTCGTCCATCTTCTTTGTACTATGCAAAAAATATTTCTGAAGAGCTTGGTGCTAAAATCTACTTCAAAAGAGAAGATCTGAACCATACTGGCGCTCACAAAGTAAATAACACTATCGCACAAGGACTTCTTGCAAAAAGAATGGGTAAAAAAAGAGTCATAGCAGAGACTGGAGCAGGACAGCATGGAGTGGCAACTGCAACTATAGCTGCACTTTTAGGGCTAGAGTGTGAAGTATTTATGGGTGAAAAAGATGTAGAGAGACAAGAACTCAATGTTTTTCGTATGAAACTTCTTGGTGCAAAAGTACACTCTGTAAAAAGTGGAAGCAGAACCCTTAAGGATGCTATGAACGAAGCTATAAGATACTGGGTAACCAATGCCAGAGATACATTTTATATCATAGGAACCGTTGCAGGTCCTCACCCTTACCCTATGATGGTGCGAGATTTTCAAGCTATTATCGGATACGAAGCTAAGGCACAGATACTTGCAAAAGAGAACCGCCTTCCTGATTATGTTATAGCTTGTATTGGTGGTGGAAGCAATGCTATTGGTGCATTTAGTCACTTCTTGGAAGATGAGGGTGTAACTTGTATAGGTATTGAAGCTGGTGGACTTGGAGTTGAGACGAACAAACATGGTGCAAGTTTAGAAAAAGGAAGTCCAGGAGTTCTTCATGGACAGATGAGCTACCTACTTCAAGACGATGATGGGCAAATTCTTGAGGCCCACTCAATAAGTGCAGGACTTGACTACCCAGGAATTGGTCCGGAGCATGCTTACCTTAAAGAGCTAAAGCAAGCTCAATATGAAAATATAACAGATAAAGAGGCACTTGATGCTTTTGTATGGCTAAGTCAAAAAGAGGGTCTTATACCTGCATTTGAGAGTTCTCATGCAGTTGCATACCTTAAAAAAATGCCAAAAGATAAGTTAAAAAACTCACTTATCATTGTAAATCTTTCAGGTCGTGGAGATAAAGATATGATACAAGCAAAAGAGTTATTGAATTTTGATAAATAACTGACCTTACGCACCATCTATACTTTTAGATGGTTTATCTTTGCTTTTAGTGCGAGGCAAAGTCTTGAAATCCTAGCCTTAGCTAAGATGAAAGACTTTAACGAAGCAATAAAGGCAAAGATAA
>JALSME010000087.1 GCA_026987955.1 Sulfurospirillum sp. | reverse complement strand
ATATCTTTTTTAGTCATCTTGCCTGCTTTATAAAAAAGAACTTTTCCATCTTTAGAAAAGATTAATATATTAGAGCTATCATCAGCAATATTCCACTTTTTAACAAATATTTTATCTTTATCTTTTATGTATATTGTATCGGGAAAATCTTTTTGTTTTGTTTCTAAAAGTTGCTCTATGATGAAGTTTGGTTTCCATGTTGCAGCTAGATTGACAACAGCAATACTGCCATATTTGGCTCTATCATACTTTTTTTTCTTAAGTAGGTCAGAAAAATGAGAGTTTGTGTCTTTCTCATCAGGATCAACATAAAACATTACAAAAACTTTGTCTCTTATGCTTGAAGAGTCCCATCTTGAACCATCAAGAGCCATGCCACCTTTTTTGCCATATATGCTAATAGATTGTGGAACCTCTCCTATTTTAAGTGCAAATAGGGAGGTTGATAAAAATATTAGTGTAAGTAATATTTTTATTTTATGCATATAGAGTACCAAGCATTGATGTGTCTGTACTACTTATGGTTTGATTATCTTGATTTACTATATCAAGTAGAGTTTGTAGATAGTCTTGCTCATTCATAGTAGATTTATCTACCGCTTTCATCTGAGAGACCACATCTGCTCTTTGGGTTTGATCTAAAGAACTCATTTGCTCTTTTAGTGCAGTCCTATCTTCTTGTGAAAGAGATTGCATTATATCTCTCATGCCTTGATTTCCGCCTTGGCCACCACCTGAGCCATCCATTTTTCTCATTTGCATCTGCTGCATTTGGTCCGAACTTCCTACTGAACTTATTGCCATATCTTCTCCTTTTTTAAATTACATAATTTTACTATAGAAATGTTAATGGTTTGTAACTATCTTCTTCCACCTTTTCCATGCCCTCCACCTGAGCCTCCGCCAAATCCACCACCTGATCCACTTCCAAATCCACCACCCGTAGATTCTCCTGTATTACCAAGTCCAGTACCATCTTGAGGAGCAGTTCCAGTCATATCCCCATACCCTTTAGGCTCAATACCTAGTGCAGTTTTTTCATCAACACTCAAAGTACTAAGTCTACTTTGCAACTCATCTCTAAAAGCATCTCTCTCTTCAGTTGCAACTGTGCCTCTTAGTGAAACTAATTCCTCCGTGCTCATCTGCGTAAAGTCAGTAGCACTTAAAATACCTGTAGCTAAAATTGTAGCTAAAATAACTCTTTTCATCTCCATCTCCTTGTTAATTTGTAGTAAAATTCTAACAAAGAAGTGTTACTCAAGTGTTACCTTAGAATCTATATCTTTTGTTGTCCATATAAAAACAAGTGGTATATATAGCAGGGTTAAAAATGTTCCAACTATTAACCCGCCAATTGCAACAGCTCCAAGAGGTGCAAGCCTCTCAAGTCCTATGGCACTTCCAAGAGCAACAGGGAGCATACCTGCTGAAGTTGCAAAAGCTGTCATAAGAACAGGTCTTGTTCTTATTTTGATACTCTCAAGCATAGCTTCTGTTTTATTTAGACCTTCTTTCATTTTTTCAAGTGCAAAATGTATAAGTAAAATTGCATTATTTACTATAATACCAGAGAGTAGTATAAATCCCATCATAGCGGGCATTGATGTGTGATAATTCATAAAAAGAAGTATCCAAGAAGCCCCAATTATTGTTAAAGGAATTGAAAATACTATCATCATTGATATTTTTATAGAATTAAATAGTGCTATTAGAGTAAAAAGTATTAGTATAATTGCAAAAGCAATTGCACCACCCATTCTACCTGCTGAATCTTTGAATTGTTTAATGTCTCCAGTTTGTTCCATGGTTACACCTTCTGGTAAAACCTTTCCTTTAAATGCTTTTTCAAAATTACTCATTATGTGTGAAATAGCTGCTTTTTCTCTAAAGCCATATACATTTAGTGTATATTTTAAACCCTCTCTAGTTATAATAGTCGGCTCTTTTACTCTTTTTATCGTTGCCACTGCCTCAAGAGGAATTTTTCCTTTAGGAGAGTTTAAAAGAAATGATTCAAAATCATCTATGGAGTCTCTTTTATCCTCATCTACCCAAACTCTTATCTTAAAATCTTTTGAGTTTGATAGAAAAAAGTTTGCAACAACAGCACCTCTTATAAAACTTTGAAGCTGTTTAGAAATCTCTTCGTTGTTTAGATTGTAAAATGAAGCTTTTTTCTCATCTATATCAAACTCATAGACAAGTTTATCTTTGGACCATGTTTTTGAAACTGAAACTATACCTTTTGTCTCTTGCATAGCATCTTCAACTAGTTTTCCTGCTACTTGAAGTTTGTCAAGATCATCACTAGAGAGTGTTACATCTAAATTAGCTCGTATGCTTGATAGTGCAGTTGCTCCAAAATCAACAACATCAACACTATAAATATTGTTAATATTGTTTATCTTTTTTCTCAGCTCTTTTGCAATATCCCATATGCTTTTTTTTCTACTGTACCTATCAACATATGTTGCAATTATAGATATGTGATCAGTTCCACTCCCACTTCCAATACTCATAACGCCAGCTTCACTACCAATAGTAGTAGACAAGTAGAGAAGTTCGGCTTCATTTTTAATGATTTTACTAACCCTGCTTGCTATTTTTCTGCTCTCATTTAGAGTCAGATTCGGATCAACTGTTATATTTACTTTTAGGGCTCCTGTATCCATTGGGGGCATGAGTTCTTGACCGACAGTTGGCATAACACCTTTTAGACTAATTACAAAAAGTATTATTAAAACTTGAATATACGCTACTCCTACAAATCTATTTGAAAGTGCTTTTTTAACAGCAGCTTGAAAAAAATTAGCTATTGAGTTGTAAAAAACCTCTGTAATTTTTTTAAAAAATGCTTCACTTTTAAGTATATAAGAGTGATCGATTGTAAGTATTTTTAGCGATAGTAGTGGTACCGCCGTGATGGAGATGACATACGAAGCAGCAAGAGCTAAAAGAAGAGTTGAGACTAGTGGCTGAAAAACCGTTTGTGGGTAGCCACCTATAAAGAGCATGGGAGAAAGTGCTATCATGGTGGTTATAGTTCCAGAGAGATCAGCAAACATAATCTCTTTTGTTCCTTCGTATACGGCTGTATGTATATCTTCTTTTAGCTCTCTATAGTGTCTTTCTATATTTTCCATGACTACTACAGCATCATCAAGGAGCAATCCTAGTGCTAGTATGATTGCCGTCAATGTTACAACATTAAATTCAATTCCAAATATCCACATAAGAGCTATTGTTGATGCATAGACTAAGGGGATTGTAACTAAAACAACAAAAACCTGCCTAAAAGAGGCAAGAAAGAAAAACACTACTATAATGGACATTATAATCGCATCTCTAAGAGACTCGAACATATTGTTTATGCTTTGTACTATTGTATCTTTTTGTGTATCTGTTATAACTAATTCGATATTTTTGTATTTTTTTGCAAGTTTGTCTATCTCTTGTTGAACTAAATCAATGGTTCTTATAACATCTGCATTGTCTGTTCTTTGTACCGCGATTGCAATTGACGGTTTTTGATTACCAAAATACTCTGCGCTATTTTCATAATATCCAAAATAGACTTTAGAGATATCTCCAAGAGTTATGTCTTGGGTTATGCTTATGTTTTTAAGTTTTGATATTGTATCTTTTTTTCCAGCTGTTCGTATTAGAAATCTACTTTTTTGGCTGGTCATAAAACCAATTGCAAAGTCATTATCGTTTGCCTTTATTTTTGCTATAACTTTTGCTATATCAAGTGAGTATTTATCTAGCTTTTTTTTATCAACTATAATTTGAATCTCTTTTTGATATCCACCAAAAATATCAACATTTGCAACACCATCAAGTTTTACGATGTTGTGTTTTATCTTTGTTTGTACTAGTTGTCTGATATCTTCTAGTGGAATTTGACCATCTTTTGAGCTTACTGCGTATGTTATAATTGGAGCCGTAGAAGATGTAATTTTTATGATTTTAGGCTCTTTTAATGAGCTTGGAAGATCAGATTTTATCTTATTTAGAGCGTTACTTATATCACTTGCGGCTGTATCTATATCTTTTATGTAGTCAAATTCTGCACTTATCACACTAACTTCATCTATAGTGCTAGAGTAAACTCTTCTTATGTTATCAAGCGTGTAAAGCTCTTCTTCTATCGGTATGGCTATATTTGTAGCAATACTTTTTGCAGATGCTCCAGGCTCAACAGCTACAACTGCTATAGTAGGGTAGTTTGAGTCAGGAAATAATTTTTTATCTAGTTTGTTATACCCAACTGCACCTAAAAAAAGAAATAGAATTAAAAAAGAAAATATAAAATATGGTCTTTTGAGAAGCACATCTACAATAGAGGATTTTGTTTTCATTTGGCTCTATCCTCTTTAGTAATATTTATATTTCCATATGATGGTAAGATAGACAACTTAGCTTCTGATGCAGTTGCTACTAAGCTAGTGGGACAACTTTTTAGTATTGCAAAATTTGAATTTTGTATGAGAATATCTACCTCTTTAGCCTTAAAGTTTTTATTATTATACTCCATGACATAGGTTTTATCTTTGTTATGCAAAATAGCATTCATAGGAACAGAACAGCCTTTGCGTGAATCTACTTCAACTTTTATATTTTTGAAAGACTTATTAACAAAGGGAAGTATTTTGTATGGCTTAATCTCCGCAATTAGAAGAGAGTTTTTTGCATTATCATATATCTTTGAAATTTCTCCTATGACTTTATCACCAATATAGACTTTTTGTCCTTTGAAGATTGGGTATTTTGTATTGATAAAAGAGAATGTGAGTTTTTGATCTTTTGAATTTATAGTTAGAATTGGTTTTCCAGAAATCGCGAGAGAGCCTACATCTGCACTTTTTGACCCAACTATGCCATCGAAAGGAGCTTTTATATTTAGATATTTTAGTTGAGATAAAATCTGTTTTTTGCTCTGTTTGATACTTTTTAAAGAGGATAACTTGTTTTGATATATAACATTTGAGTTGTCATACATCTCTTTGGATATCGCAGCTATATCTAGAAGTTTTTTGTTTCTTTGTAGTGTTTTGTTGGCATTTTCTACTTCGACAATTAAAGCAGACTCTTTGTCTTTTAAAGATAAAAGAGATGCTCTTAGTTCAGAATCATCTAGAGAAACTAGCAGCTGACCTTGTTTTACAACTTGACTCTCTTCAACATATATTTTTTTTATTGTCGTACTAAATTTTGATGCTATATAAGCACTATTTTTAGATTGAACTTGAGCCAAAAACTCTCTATATTTGCTAATCTGTCTCTGCTTTGCAGTTGTCGTACTAACACTTTTTGTATAAACTAGAGGTTTTTCTAAGTCTTCAACTGCCTGCTTTTGTTCTTTTAAAAATTTTCCAGCACTAATAACTAGTGCGATTACAATAATGATAAATATTATTTTTTTCATCTCTATTCCCCTTTTTCGTATAGATATTCTATATAGTATTTTATTTTTTGATATTCATATTTTGAGCTTATTAGTTTCATATAAGATACATTTTTTTTAGCCTTTGAGAGAAGCAGGTCATCTAGAGTAATCATATTATTTTCATATTTGACTACTTCTGCCTTTACGATTTCAGTCAATAGACCATATTCGCTCTTTGCCGAGTTATAGTCAGCTTTTGCAAGCTCTAATTTGCTATTTGCATTTTTGAGATTTTTTTCTATCTCTATTTTGGTCTGTATCTCTTCAATCTTCATGCTCTGCACAGCTACTCTATTTTTTTCCAAGACAGCGTCTCGAGATCCAAAATCAAAAATATTCCATCTGAATTTTAAGCCAATCTGCCAATTGCTTTTATAGTTAAAATCTCCACTATTTATATATGTCATATTTGTAAGAGGAGATGTGTTTGTCGTGTCATTTGGACCAAAGTTGTACCCAAGATATGTGTTAAGGCTTATTTGTGGGTAGTATAGTGACTCTATTTTTTGTAGTTTTTTTGAAGCTATATTTGTTTTAAATCTTATTAATTTAAACTTTTTTAGGTTTTCTATATCGTGATTATATACTTTAGTATTGACTATATCTACACTGATATCTTCAGCTTTATCAAACTCTTTTCCGCCAATAAGTAGTGAGATATTGGCCTTTATAATCTCAGTATTTGCTACTATTTTATCTTCATTTGATTTGCTTAATATAAATGAGTTCTGAGCTTTTAAAAAGTCTAGTTTTGATTTTGAACCAAGTTTGTATTTTTGCTCTATCATATCTCTCAGTTTTTTCTGAGAAAGTGTGTACTGTTTTGTTGCATATAACTGTTTTTGGAGTGAAAGAAGTGTTAGGTATAGTGTTTTAATATTGTATATGAGCTCCTCTTTTGCAAGTTTTGTTTTCAATATGGAGTTTGCTTGTGAAAGTTCTGAAATTTTGTAGTTATTTTTTTGAGCATTGCCGTCATATAGCATTATGCTATATGACAGCCCTATGCTAAACATATCTTTGGTTGTTGGAATCTCATAAGCACCTGTTGGACTACTTGCGATCTGCATTGGAGGAAGGGGAACTAGTGTTCTAGCATTATTATAGTGATCATAAGAGCCTAAAAGATCAATTTTACCATATCTGCTTGTTTTTACAGACTCTTTTTGTAGCTTTGATTGTTTTTCATCTAGGTATGATTTTTTAAGGTTGTTGTTGTGTTTTATTGCTAAATCTACTGTTTGTTCGAGACTCATTGCTTGAAGGAGTGAAAATGAGAGCATAAGGTATACGATATTAATTTTTTTCAATAGATATCCTTTAAGATTTGTTTATTGTATAATACCCTAGTTTTGTTAAGCAACTGTTAATGGGAGAGTAGTATGGAGAAAATAGCATCAATCGATATAGGGCTAAAAAGAGTGGGAGTGGCAATCTGTTTTGGAGGTATTGTAACACCTCAAAATGCAATTTTAAGAAAAAATAGAAATCAAGCAGCAAGAGATATAAGTAGTTTTTTAAAAGAGTGGGAGATAGATATACTAGTTGTAGGAGTACCAAAAGGAGGCTCTAGTGAAGAGGAGATGACTAGACGAATAGAGCATTTTGTTTCACTTTTAGAGTTTGAAGGTAGTATAGAGTTTCAAGACGAGTATGGATCAAGTATTGAAGCTAAAGAGATGATGCAAGGAGTAATCAAGCAAAAAAAAGATGGCAAGATTGACTCCTTGGCTGCCAAGATTATCCTAGAAAGGTGGCTTTGTAGGTCTCTTCATCAAAAGCAACTATAACTTGGTCTTTATATTCGATAACAGGTCTTTTTATAAGCATATTCTCTTTTATGAGCCACTCTTTTTTCCCTTCATCATCAAGATTTAGCTCTTTTAGTTTTAAAGTTCTGTATTTTGTGCCTTTACTATTAAAAAGTTTGTCAATGCTCACTTTTGTAAGCCAGTAGCTGATCTCTTTTTCACCAACTACAGTTTTTTTAAAGTCAATTAGCTCAAATTCGATGTTATTGTCTTTGAAAAACTTTATAGCTTTTCTAACACTTCCGCATGTTTTTATTCCATATAATTTCATGATTTAATCCTATTTTTATCTATTTAAGTGTAAAGTATAACTATAAAAAGTTTAAAAGGGGATATAATGCAAGTAAATGCTAATTCTATGATGGCACATCAAAACTGGATGAGTAATAATGCAAATAATATCGCCAATATAAATAGTGACAATTTTAACTCAACTGCTACGACTATACAAAATCCTAGTGAAGGAAGTGTCCAAGCAGTTAGCTCAACTACTAGCAGCAGTACTGATTTGACTCGTGAAATTACAGAACAAATTCCTATAGAAAAAGGTTTCAATGCACAAGCTGCAGCAATTAAAACTCAAGAGCAGATGATAGGTTCTCTTATAGATCTGTCTGTTTAGAGGATAAGCATAGCATCACCATAAGAGAAAAATCTATACTTCTCATTTACGGCAATTTTATAAATTTCTAAAGCTTTTTCAACTCCAACGAATGAAGCAACAAGCATAAGTAGTGTTGAACTTGGTAGATGAAAGTTTGTCAAAAGATGGTTAACTCTTTGAGGTCTATTTAAGGGGTGTAAAAAGAGGTCACTTTTGCCAACTTTTATATTTTCTCTTACATAATACTCTACAGTTCTAGTTACAGTAGTTCCAACAGCAAGTAGAGGCTCATTTGAGTCTATGGCTCTACATGTAGACTCTGGAATTTCATAAAACTCGGAGTGCATAACATGGTCTTTTATATGTTCTACTTCTACTGGCTTAAATGTCCCTGCTCCAACATGAAGTGTTAAAAAGTGGGTTTTGTACCTACTTTTAAGCTCTTTAAACATTTTGTCTGTAAAGTGAAGTGAAGCAGTCGGTGCTGCAACTGCACCACGCTCTTTTGAAAATACTGTTTGATACTCAGTTTCATCTTCTTCATTATCTTTGCGTTTTATGTAAGGGGGTAGAGGAATATGACCAATATCATCTAAAATATTAAAAAGTTTATCACTAGTTATATTTTTTTTATGATAAAAAAACGAGACGACTCTTGTGCCATCATCTTGCAATGAAAGAATATTGGCACTTAGTCCATTTTTAAAAATTAATTCCATACCAACTTTGACTCGCCCACGGATATAAACTGAAAATTTTCCATCTTGAAGTGGAGAGTTTAGTAAAAGCTCTATTTTCCCACCGCTTGTTTTATTCCCGTATAGTCTAGCTTTTACAACTTTTGTATCATTTAGAACTATATTTACATCATCAGATAAAAATTTAAAAAGATTTGAAAATGTTGTATGCACTATAGTGTCGTTAGATCTATTATATACAAGAAGCCTAGCACTATCTCGAGGGTTTGCCGGAAACTCTGCGATTAAAGATTCCGGTAATTTATAGTCATAAGTTGATTTTAAAAGTGGATCTATTTTTCTTCCTCGTTAGTTTTTTCTGTTTCCTCTTCACTTTTATCTTCTTCATTTTCATCAAGCTCAGGATTAACTGCCTTAGCAACTAATATAGATACACCATAAAGTATGATAAGTGGACCAGCCATTAAAAACTGTGTAAGTAAATCAGGAGGAGTTAGAAGGGCAGCAACTAGAAAGATAATTATAATTGCATATCTAAAGAATCCAATCAGACTTTTGTCTGTAACAAATCCAAGCTTTGCAAAGAAAAATGTAATCACAGGAAGCTCAAAAGCTAACCCAAAACCAAATAGTAGTTTTGTAAAAAAGCTTACATATTCACCGATGCTAGGAAGTGCTTTAAAGAGTTGAGCACCAAAATTTACAAGAAAATCAAATCCAAGTGGTACAACGATATAGTAACAAAATGTGGCACCCATAAGAAACATAAGTGTTGCTGCAAGAACAAATGGAACAACAAGTCTTTTTTCATTTTCATAAAGTCCAGGTGCAATAAAAAGCCAAAATTGCCAAAATATTATGGGTAGAGAGAGGATGAATCCTGAAAAAAATGAAACTTTTAGAGCTGTAAAAAAGGGCTCTTGTACTTTAGTAAATATTACTTCACTTCCAGCAGGAAGAACGGACTCTAGTGGCAGTATCATCCAAGCTAAGATTGGCTCCCAAAAACTAAAACAAGCAAAAAAGGCAACGAATAGAACAGCAACTGATATACCAAGTCGTTTTCTAAGTTCAATTAAGTGTGGTTTTAACTCATCAAACATCTTCTGCCTTATTATTAGTTTTTTTAGGTTTGTTTTCGCCTGCTATAGTCTCTTTTATGCCAAGTGGATCGCTTTTTATTTTGTTGACTTTTGACATACTCTCTTTTATATCTTTAAAGGTGTCTGTAACGCCTGCTGTTGATTCTTTGATTTCTTCAAGCTCATCAAAGGTAACAGTCTTTCTCATACTTGTAGCAGCACTATCTAGCTTTTTTTTGTACTCTAAGGTCTCTTCTTTTAGTTCTTGTATCTTAACCTCTTGCTCAAATGCTGACTTTGCATCATTGATGCCACTTTTGAATGTCTTAAAAAATTTGGCAATTTGAACCATAGCATCTGGCAGTTTATCAGGACCTAAAAAAAGTACAGCAATAACTGCTATAATCATAATTTCTGCGAAACTCATTCCAAACATTTACTTTCCTTGCGTTAAAAAAGTGATTTTATCCAATTTTGCCTTAAGAGTACCCTTAAGTTATGTATAGTGCTATCTCATCAGCAAGTAAGTAATTGTTGTTGTAGACTCTTTGGTTTTTATATGTTAGTTTTTTTTCATCAATCAAAACTTGAACTCTATCTTTTTTTAGTCCATCAAGACTTACTCCAATTTTACTTCTTAAACCCATAAATACACTCTCTACGAGTAGGTCTTCATTCGAAAGTTTTTCTACCTCTACATGTAGAGGGTTTTTAATATACTTTTCAATATCTTTTATGGGGTAAAATCTTCTGTTTTTTAAAAAACCAACTGCTCCTGAGCCAATGCCAATGTAGTCATCTCCACTCCAGTAACCTAAGTTGTGAACACTTTGATATTTGCCAAAGTTCGATATTTCATATTGTGGAAATTTGGAAGTTACTTTTGCTATAAACTTTTCAGCAGCTTCAACAGAGTCGTTGGTCAGTTCATATTTTTTATAAAAAGGGGTATTTTTTTCAAGCGTTAGCGCATAAGAACTTATGTGATTGATTGGAAGAGTGAATGCTATATCTATATCATCTTCTACATCAAAAGATGTTGCATAGATAAGGTCTAGTGAAATATTTTTAATTCCAATTTTATCTGCATTTAAAATAGCATCTATAGCCTGTTTTTTTGAGTGATTTCTGCCTAGTTTTTTTAGCTTGGTTTCATCAAAACTTTGTACACCAAAACTCAGACGATTGACACCAAGTTTTTTCATGCCACTAAGCCATGCTTTAGAAGCAGAGTTTGGATTTGCTTCAGCTGTTATCTCAGCATCACTATGTAAGTATGGATTTAAAGTTTCAAAAAATTCTTCGTAAAGATATGGCTCAATAGTTGAAGGTGTGCCTCCCCCTATAAAAAGAGACTCTACAGAACTAGATGTAAGTTTAAATCTTTCTAGTTCATATTTTAACTGCTTTACAATAGATTTCATGTAACTTTTTCGTAGGTTAATCTTATTGACATAGGAATTAAATGCACAATAGTGACACTTTGAGTCACAAAATGGTATGTGTAGGTAGATTAGCAAGGTATTTTTACCCTTTTTATAGCGATTGTAACTAAAAAATAAAACAAAATCAAATAAA
>JALSME010000086.1 GCA_026987955.1 Sulfurospirillum sp. | reverse complement strand
ATCATTATGATAATAGGTTTTGCAGTTGTTGCAAAAGACTCTATTGAGCATAGCGACCTAAAAGCCTAACAAAACACAGGAACGAATAAATTACCTAGCGGCAATTTATTCGTTCAGTTTAATCGTTAGCATACATTCAAACACTTTACTTTATAAAATTAAAGTTCTTTTAATGGGAACTATTGCATAATACTTTCATGAGAATAATTTCAAAAAAGACACTTAAAGATTTTTACGAGCAATCAAAATATAGTGATAGTAAAAATGCTTTAGAAGCTTGGCATAAAGAAGTTCTAAAACTTAATTGGAATAATCCAAATGAGATTAAAGAGATGTACCGAAATGCTAGTGTTGTTGGAAATACAAAAGTTGTCTTTAATATTGCAGGGAATAAATACAGATTGATAGTTACTATAAACTATTATGCCAAGATAGTATTTATTAAGTTTATTGGAACACATAAACAATATGACAAAATAAATATAGAGGAGTTATAAGATGAATATTAGACCTATTAAAACTGAACAAGATTATACTAATACATTAAGCAAAATAGAGAATTTAATGAATGCCAAGCCAAATACTGCCCAAATGGACGAGCTAGAAGTGCTTACAACTTTAGTTGAAGCCTATGAAGAACAACATTATAAAATAGAAGTTCCAGACCCTATCGAAGCGATAAAGTTCAGAATGGAGCAAGAAGGTTTAAAACAAAAAGATTTAGTTTCAATCGTTGGAAGTAAATCAAGAGTCTCTGAAATTTTAAATAAAAAAAGAAAACTTACTATTAAGATGATAAGAAATTTACATAAACAACTACATATTCCTATTGAGAGCCTTTTTTTAGATTACAAAACCAACTGTGCTTAAATACTAACAAAACAGAGTAGTCAATAAATTGCCTAACGGAAATTTATCGGCTATCTTCGACCGTTAGATTACAGGAGCATCAATGGAACCAGTATTAATTTCATCTTTAATAACATCATCTATTTTAGTAACGGGATGGTTTATAAATAATTATTTCAGCAGAAGACATAATCTTTTTTTAAAAAAGTTAGAGCATAAACATGAAATGTTGAAATCTTATATTCCAGTTGCTGAAAATCTTTTAATTGCTGATTAAAAAGGCTTTGAAGATAATCTATGAAAATTACAAATCTTGTTTTTAATGTATGGTACGGATGAAGAAATAGAAACAATAAATAAGATAGTAGAACTATCCAAAAAAATGACATGGAAGTATTGAAAATGAAATGTATGATTTGTAAACATGGAGAAACAAAAAAAGGAACAACAACTGTAACTTTAGAAAAAGGTAGCTCAACCATTGTTTTTAAAGAAGTTCCAGCCCAAATCTGTGATAATTGTGGGGAAAAATATATTGATGAGGCTACGACAAAAGAGTTACTAAATAAAGCAAGAGAAATTGTCAAAAATGGCGTGGAAGTAGATATTAGAAAGTATGAAATAGCTGCATAAATTGCTAACAAAACAGAAAGGCTGTGAACATAGTCTAATTCACCGCTAAAAAAGAGAATAAATTTACTCCAAAAAAAGGGGACGGGCTACTTTAATTTAAGGGCATCTCTAAAAGCAAAACATCTACAAATGTAAACAAATTGTCAAGAGATGTATTTGTACTCTTGACAATCTTCTTGTAATCTTTCACTATCAAAACACGGAGGATACAATGAAAAAAAGAGTTCTATTACTACTTTTACCACTTGCAGTTTTTGGAGCAAATTTAAATCCAGATATGCAAAAATATATGGACAACCTAGCAGTTCAAGCCAAAAAAGACAATCCAAACTTTACAAAGTTTGACTATAAAAGAGGGGAAGAGATATTTACTTCAACTCATATAGGCAAAAGAGGTAAGCCTATCTCTTGCACTAGTTGTCATACAACTGATTTAAAACAAAAAGGCAAAAACATCAATACAGGTAAAACCATATCACCACTATCACCTTTAGCTAACCCTAAGAGTATGGTAAAAGTAAAAAATGTAAAAAAATGGCTTAAGAGAAACTTCAAAGATGTATACAATAGAGTTGGCACTGCCCAAGAAAAAGGTGATGTAGTAGTTTATATCATCAACAAAAAATAGGAGAAAATTATGAAATTATTAAATATAGCAATAGCATCTATGATTTTAGGTCTAGGTGTAGTTACAGTTGTGGTGGCAGATGATGATGAGTATAAAAACAATAAAAAATACAGTAAAAAATATGGAGCTAAGTACTCAGTGCAACCAGTAAAAAATGAGCTATACAAAGAAGAGTGTGCAAGTTGTCACTTTGGTTATCAAGCAGGTCTTCTTCCAAAGAGATCTTGGATTAAACTTATGGAGACAAAAGAGCTAGAAAACCACTTTGGAGACGATGCAAGCATAGATGAACAAGATAGACTCACTCTTCTTAGTTATCTTGTTGCCAATGCCTCTGATAGTAAAACAAACAGATCAAGACTAAGCCATGAGATTACAAGAAAAATATCAAGATACTCAACACCAATCGCCCTAAGCGAAACTAGATATTTTAAAAAAGAGCATGATGAGATTCCAACTAGACTCATAAAGCAAGAAGATGTAAAAACTATTGCAAACTGTGTGGCATGTCACACCACAGCAGAAAAAGGATACTATGGAGAGCGAGATATAAAGATACCAAACTACGGAAGATGGGATGACTAAGAGCTATATCTGGCCATTGGCTACTAGGTTTGCACATGTTCTTCTGATACTATTTTTTAGTATTTCTTACCTTTTAGGTGACTTTGAGGATCTTCTGAATCTGCATGTTGCATTTGGTCTTGCTCTTGGGGTTGTACTGTTTTTTAGAGTGCTTTGGGGCTTTATTGGTCCTGAGCACTCTAGATTTAGTGATTTTAACTTCTCACTAAATGACTTAAAAGAGTATATGCTAAACCCTTTTTCAAAAACAAAAGAGTACATTGGACATAATCCAGCTTCAAGTTGGGCAATAGTAAGTATGTTTATAATTGGATTTCTTACAATCATATCAGGATTACTAGTGTACGGCATACAAGAAAATCATGGTATTTTTGCCTATCTTCACAATGGTTTTTTTAGAGATATGGAGTTCATTGAAGATATACATGAACTTCTATCAAACCTTTTTGTTGCTATCATAGCTGTCCATATAGCAGGAAGCATGATTGATAAGTTTGTAAAAAAAGGTGATGCGATTGATTCTATGATTAGTGGCTACAAAAAAACAGAAAAAAAAGCTGATATAAGGCTAAATATATTTCAAAAGCTTTTTGCTTTTATCTGGATAGCTTTATCTCTATTTTCTCTGTACTACTTAATCGCTACAAACAATATCTTTGTAACAAATCACAATGTAAAGCAGGATTATGCTGCTTTACATTCAGATTTTGTTGATGAATGTGCTAGTTGTCATATCATATATCCGCCATATTTGCTACCAAAAAAATCATGGGAAGTCATGATGAAAGATTTGGAAAATCATTTTGGAGATGACGCTAGTATAGATGATATGACAAATATCTCAATCCTGAAATTTTTAGAAAAAAATAGTGCCGAAAACTCAACTCATCAAGCAGCTTTAGGAGTTTTAAAAAGTCTAAAAGATAAAAATGATACAATCATAGCTATAAGCAAAACACCATACTGGGTTGAGCTTCATAAAGATATAGACAAAAAAGTCTTTAAAGATGAAAGAGTAAAAAGTGTAGCAAACTGTGCAGCCTGTCATATTGACTTTGAAAAAGGTATGCTAGAGAACTCTCTTATAAAGATGCCAAAGGGTCTAAAATGAAATATATTTTGATTTTACTACTTGTTCTTGGTGTGGCATTAGCAGATGATGACTATGATGAGTACTATAGTAAAAAAGAGGGTCATTATAGTAAGGATTTAAAATACCTAAACCTTAATAAGTCTCAAAAAAAGAGTGTTAAGATAATAGTAAAAGAGTTCAGAGAAAAATTAAAAAACTTTAGAGCACTCAAGAGTAAAGTTATTCAGCAGAAGCAGAAGCTGTTTTTATCTGATAATTTTGATACAAATAGAATTGGTCAACTTAATACTACTTTAAGCATGAGTGCATCAGAGATTGAAGAGATTTTTTTAAGAAAAATGCATAAGATATTGACAAAAGAGCAAAGAAACAAATTTGCTTGGTATGTTGATGAATGGGAGATAGAATGAAGATAATGCTCATAGAAGATGACTTAGTTATGCAAGATTTACTAGCAGAATACTTAAGTAACTATAACTATGAGGTGAAATCCTTCGATAAACCACTTGAAGCACTTGAAGAGCTACAAAATCATAGCACAAAATACTCTCTAATAGTTTTAGACTTGATGCTACCTCAATTAGATGGCTTTGATGTTTGTAAAAGAATTAGAGAATCATCTGATATACCCATAATCATCTCAAGTGCGAGAGGAAACCTTGGAGATAAAGTGGTTGCATATGATTATGGAGCTGATGATTTTCTTGCTAAGCCATATGAGCCAAAAGAGTTGATACTGAAAATCAATGCTATACTTAAAAGAGTGCAAAAAAAGGTTACAAAAAGAGAAGTTGGAGAGTTTGGGATAGATGAAAGAAGAATGGAAATCTATCAAGACTCATCACTTATAGAGCTGACAAAGGTTGAGTATAAAATCTTCCTATTTCTAATAAACAATAGAGACAAGATTGTCTCTAGGTCGATGATAGCAAACTTTCTAGGAGATGATTACTCAAGTGATAGAGCTATTGATATGCACATAAGCAACATCAGAAACAAGATTTTTGATGATTCCAAATCTCCAAAATATATAAAATCTGTTTGGGGTGTTGGATATAAGTTTTTAGGATAAAAATGTCAATTTTAAATAAAATATTTATTCTATTTTTTATAAGCATCTTATTGATGTTATATTTATCAAATCTAACCAATACTACTGTTGAAGCAAAAATCTCATCTCTATATAAAGAGAAGTACATAAGAATATCTAAAGAGTTTTTTAACCTTCTTGCAAATGCTAACTTTGCAAAACTACAACAGAGAGCTAAAGAGTTAAATTTTATTGAATCCGATGTTTCAGTGAGCAACAACACTAAAGTAGTATTTGAAGATATTCTATCGTTTGGTAAGATAGAGATATTTAAAAAAAATGAATTCTACTATTTATATATTGATTATCTAGGGGATAAGTTTGTCTTTTTTGATACAGGGCAAAAACTAGACTCAAAAGACAAGAGCACCTTAAACTACCTATTTTATGCTGATATTTTTCTAATTATTATCATTTTTATTTTCATCATCAACTCAATTAGACCACTTAAAAAAATTGCCTCAGCTATGGAAAAATTTGGCAAAGGAGACCACTCTTGTAGACTTAGAGAGCTAACTACAGACGATGAAATCTCAAAAGTAATAAAAGAGTTTAATAGCATGGCTGAGAGTATAGAATCACTCTTAAATTCAAGAGAACAACTCATAAGAGATGTTAGTCATGAGCTGAGAACCCCAATAGCAAGAATAAAAATAGCACTTGATTTACAAGAAGAAAATCAATACACTCAAATCTTAAAAGATGCCAATAACCAGCTTGATGCCCTAACAAATGAACTTCTAAATATAGAAAAAATAACCTCATATAACTTAAACATTCGCAAGTATGATATAGAGACAATTCTTGCAACCTCTCTTTCAAAGATGCTCATTGAAGATGAATCTGTTTTAAACATAAATATAAAAGAAAAAGTATCTCTACATGTAGATTTAGATTATTTTAGTAAAGCACTAAAAAATCTCATTGATAATGCTATAAAATACAGAGACTCAGGAACAGTAACAATCACAATAAATAGTAAAAAAATAGAGATAAAAAATAGGTCCAAACCACTTGAGAAAAACTTTGACTACTATACAGAAGCATTTACCCAAGAAGATAACTCAAGAAATACTAAGGGCTATGGCATCGGACTAAATATAGTTAAAAAAATTATTGAAATGCATGGTTTTGAGCTAAACTATACTTATGAAGATGGCTATATTTGTCTAAGCATAACGAATTGGAACAAAAAAATCTAACTCAAACTTTTCATCTTCTCGTATAAAGTGATTTTTATGATAATGTGCCATAGAGGGAAGATGAACCTTTTCATACTTTGAATTTGGTAGCCAACTATAATAGATATAATCCATATATTTCATCAAATCTCCATATTTTCCGACAAGAGAAAACTTTGCACAAAATACTCTAGGTATATTCATAACACCAACTTGCCCACTTTGGAAGTAAGAAAAATCATCAGGAAGTTCTAAACAAGCTACATAATGACAGTCTTCTTTTTTTACTATGTTTGGGTTTGAGTGATGAAGCCCTATCATTGGCATCTTTGAGAACTCAAGTCCATTTTGCAAAGTCCACTCTTCTATCTTCTGCCACGCCTCTTTGATACTTTTGTTATAACCACGATGACGCACATATGCAACTCGTCTTTTTTGCACATAGTCTATCTCTACATGTAGAGGGTTTATCTGCTCTATATTTTGATTGACATTTAGAGGTCTGTCTATCTCTCTCCACTTGCTTGGGGTTGAACCAAAATATGTTTTAAAAGCGTGTGTAAAAGAGGAGTTAGAAACAAAGCCGACCTCGTTAAATATCTCGCTTATAGTTGAATTTGGGTTAAAAAGAAGAGCATTTGCACAGTGCTCTAGCCTAACTCTTCTCACATAAGCATGAACACTTTCACCAACTACTTTTTTAAATACCCTATTAAAATGAAATGGTGACATAGAAGCAATTTTAGACAAACTCTTAACACTATGCTCTTTTGAAATATCAAGGTGTATGCAAGACAATACCTCATTAATTCTTTGGTTATGGTCATTTTTAGTATTTTTACGCATAGTTAATTATAGCACATTTCAACAAAGAAATGGATATTAATTATGTAGATAAAATATTTTAAAACGGGCAGAATAACACAAAAGGATAGAAATGAAAAAATTTGCAAAAAGAGTAACAAATGCGCCAAGGTCATTTACAAGAAAAATTTTAGATGTTATAGGACAAAACGATATCATTTCATTTGCAGGTGGATTGCCTGATGAGTCACTTTTTCCACATGAACTCATAAAAAAAGAGATAAACTACTCACTAGATAATCTACCAAAAAGTATGTACCAATACTCGCAAGCCCAAGGGGCAATTGAGCTTAGGGAGGAGCTAGCAAAAAAGTACACTAACTCAAATAAAAATCAAATTTTGATTACAACAGGCTCTCAACAAGGGCTAGATATATTGTGTAAAACTTTTATAGATAGTGGAGACACTATCGTAGTTGAAGCACCTAGTTATCTTGCTGCACTTAATCTGTTTGCACTTTATGATGCAAATATAGTTGAAGTTGAGCTTACATGTAGAGGTGTAAATACCACTCAGCTTGAAGAGCTATTTATAACTAAAAAACCAAAATTTTTCTATACAATTCCTACCTTCCAGAACCCAACAGGCTGGAGCTGGGAAGATAAGTGCAAAAAAGAGGTAGCGAGACTTGCAAAAAAATACAATGTAATCATAATCGAAGATAGTCCATACAATGCTCTTAAGTATGAGAAGAAAGAAGAGTTAGGATTTGAAGAACTTTTACCAGAACTTTCAGTAACACTTGGTACTTTTTCAAAAACCCTAGTACCTGACTTTCGTCTTGGATGGATGAGAGCCGATGAGAGATTTTTAAAAGTTTTTCAAGTTATGAAAGAAAACACAGATCTTCTTAGCCCAAAATTTTTTCAGCGTATAGTGGCAAATATGATAAAAGATGGCAACTTAGCTCTACATGTAGAGACTCTTATAGAAAAGTACCGAGTAAAGAGAGATGCCATGCTAGATGCCTTAAAGGTCGAATTTGGAGAGATTATTGAGTATGAAACCCCAAAAGGAGGTATGTTTTTTTGGATAAAGTTTGCTGAAAGCGTAGACACCATGGAGCTGTTTGATGAAGCTATAGAAAAAGGTGTGGCATTTGTTCCAGGTAGTGTGTTCTTTAAAGATCATAATCCAAGCTCATATGCTAGGCTAAACTTTACAAATGCTACAATTGAAGATATAAATACAGGCATGAAAAGGTTAAAAAAAGCACTAATAAGATACAATAACCAACATGAATAAACACACAAACAACCCAATGCACGGTATAAAATTGCAGCAAATAGTAGAAGACTTAGAAAAACACTTTGGATGGGAAGAGCTTGACAGACGTATGAAAATGAACTGTTTTGCTTCTAATCCATCTGTGAAATCTACACTCAAATTTTTAAGAACCACTCCTTGGGCAAGGGAAAAAGTTGAGAAACTATGGCTATCCTCTTTTAAGAGCTAAAACTTCGTCAATACTATCATATGTGTATTTTTTATACTCTTTTTCTTTTGAGATGATAGCATAAACAGCCATACGATCTGCTAGCTCGTTACCTTCAAAGCCGGCATGACCTTTTACATGAGATATGTTGATCTTTGATTTTAACTCCTCAAAAAGAGCATGTGCTTTTTGAATAAGTTCTAGATTTTTAATCTCACCACCTTTTTTCTTCCAACCTTTTGCTTTCCAACCATATGCCCAATTAGTTACACAATCTATACTATATTTTGAATCAGAACATATCTCTATAGTGCTCTCACAATTCACATTTGATGCAATTTCTAGAGCCTTAAAAAGTGCATTTAGTTCTGCTGTATTATTTGTGCCTATCATCTCGTAATCACCATATATCAAAGTTGGAAACTCTTTACCATCATATAGTGCCAAACCACTTCCTGCTTCACCTGGATTGCCTGAGCATGCCCCATCACAGTATATTTTTAAACTTTTTCTACTTATCATACACCCAACCTAAACTAAATTAACGCATAACAGGAGTGCAAAGAGGCGTAAGATTTGAATTTAAAAATATGCAGGACTGCTTACTGCCATTCAAATATTTTTAGATTTAAAGATTATGCCTCTTAGCTCTCCCCGTAGGGCGTCTCTATTTTACTCACTCTCTTCGTTAGATAACCTCAAACATAGCTTAGGCTATGCTTGAGAACATCTGCCTCGATAGTGAACAAAAGAGAGACGCTGTTATGCGTTAGTTTGGTTTAGATTGGGTGTTTATCAACTTTTGTATAAAATTTCTTGTCTCTTGTTCATCAAAAAAAAGATTTCTATTGAGTTCATCTGCAAACTTTTTTAGAAGTTGCATTTTTCTTTTTTTATACTCTTGCTCATCCAAACCCAAAAGCTCTCTTTTCATCTGCTTCTCATAGGCCCTAAGGATTTCTGCCTGTTTTTGTTCTTTTGACTTTGGTTGTTTATTTTGTCTCATAATAAGATATAAAAATCCAAGCATAATTAAGATTATCATATACTCCACAAAATATACCTTTTTATATAAAATTACAGTACAATAACATATGAAAATAAAAAATAGAATAAAACTTAGTTTTTTTATTATTATTTGTTTAGTCTTACTAACGAGCATTACTAATATTTTGATTACATATCAAGTAAAAGAAAATGCTATTTTAAAAGATAAGATTTCTAAAATCATACTCATTCAAGCAAAGATGAATAGGGCTATACAAGAGATCAATCATAGTAAAACAGTAGAAGAAAACAACAAATTACAAAAAATATTTATCCAACATGAACAAACATTTGAAAGTATAAGAGAAAGCATCCCCTTAAAAGAGAGTACTAGTCTATTTAGTAAACTCATGAAAGATGATAAAAGTCGTGCTATGATTATAGCAAACCTAAAAGAACTATTTCAAAATGAACAGAAGATAGAAACTGCATTTGAAAACATGTATGAAAAACAAAAAATATTTATAGATTTAACAGTAAAATTTAACTCACTATATCCAAAAGAAAAATCAGAACGCTCAAACATATATAAAAGAATTTTTGAAAAAAAAGATTTTATGAGTATACACTATTTTGGACTAACACAATACTATAGTAAAGAGACTCTTTACCAACATAAAACAGAAAAATACTTAACTCAATGGCTAAATTCAATTGAAAAAACCAAATCAGTAATTTATTCTAAAACTTTGCTAAATAGTCTGAACCATTATAAAAAAACTGTCAAAAAAATAGGTACAACCGCAATTGCACTAAATAATATACAAAATGAAAAAAATACTCTTCAAGAAAAAACAAGTATTGTGTTAGAAAACAATAAAAAACTTGTAAATAATATACTTAAAGAGATAGAAAACATAACTACTTCAGTTACAGATAAACTTTTATTACTCTCTATTATTATCATAATAGTTATAATTATTTTTATCTCTATATTTAGTTATAGAGTCTCCAAAAATGTTAGTTTATCTGTTGATGAAATAGAAGATAAAATACAACTTGGTCTAAAAGAGATAAAAAGCTTAAATAAAGAGATAGAATCAACACAAAAAGAAGTTATATTTACAATGGGAACAATTGCTGAGTACCGAAGTAAGGAGACTGGTAATCATGTAAAAAGAGTTGCAGAATATTGTAAAATTCTTGCTCTACACTATGGGCTTGATGAAAAAGAATCAGAACTACTAAGACAAGCAAGTCCTATGCATGATATAGGGAAAATTGCCATTCCAGATGCCGTTTTAAACAAGCCAGGAAGATTTAACGACGAAGAGCGTGAAATTATGAACAAACATGCACGCTTAGGCTATGAGATGTTAAATAAATCACAAAGACCTCTTTTAAAAACTGCTGCTATTGTCGCATATGAGCATCATGAAAAGTGGGATGGAAGTGGATATCCAAGAGGCTTGAAAGGTGAAGATATTCATATCTACGGAAGAATTACGGCTCTTGCAGATGTCTTTGATGCTCTTGGTAGCGATAGAGTTTATAAAAAAGCATGGAGCAATGATAAAATATACAAGCTTTTTAAAGAGGAGAAAGGTAAGCATTTTGACCCAAAGCTTATAGATATCTTTTTTGCTAACTTAGATAAATTTATCAAAATTCAAAACACTTTTAAAGATATTTAGTCTAAGTTGGTGTGATATAAGGGTAAATCTGATTTAAAATTTGACCTACCCTTATATATCAAGACTCTAGGCTATCAATATCATATAGTATATCATCCCAAGGATGCCTATACATTGGCATATTTAGTCGTTTTTCATCTAAAATATGTCCTATAAATCCTACACATCTTCCAAGTATAAAAAATGCATTTAGTGCACCAGCTTCAATAAATGTTGCTATTTCATCATCATCATAGCCTAGTTCTTTCCACATGTCTACCATAAGTACACCAATGGTGCCATCAACATTTAAAATAAGATTGTCTTTTTTACTTGTTGTAAGTTTTTCAACCTCTAAAGCATAATTTAGAACAGGGTGAGATGGAAAATTTTCATTTACATACTTTTTAAGTCCTGTTATCCTCAAATCTGGATTTCTAACTGATTTGATTCTATGACCAATACCAGGGATTGGTATGCCCTCTTTTTTCATATATGCTAGAAACTCTTTAGGGCTTAAATTGTTGTCATATCCATATTTGAAATACTTTGCTGCACCATCTATCGCTCCACCAAATCTAGGAC
>JALSME010000085.1 GCA_026987955.1 Sulfurospirillum sp. | reverse complement strand
AAAGATGTGATATCAGGTATCCATAGAGGATATCTTGAAGCTGGAGCAGATATAATTAAAACCAATACTTTTGGAGCTCTTCCTTGGGTTTTGGATGATTATGGCATAGGTGGCAGAACTTATGAGTTAGCATTGGCTGGAGCGAAGATTGTAAAAGAGATATGCGAGGAGTTTAGTACAGAAGAGAAACCTCGTTTTGTTGCAGGTGCTATGGGTCCAGGAACTAAACTTCCTTCTCTAGGACATATTACTTACGATGAGATGTATGAGGGCTATTGTGAAGCCGTAAGAGGTTTGGTAGATGGTGGAGTTGATGTTTTTTTGATTGAAACTGCACAAGACCCACTTCAGATAAAAGCAGCACTTCATGCGATGCAAGATGTATGTAAAGAAAAAGATGTTGATATTCCAATTATGGTTTCTGTTACTATTGAACTAAGTGGAACTATGCTTATAGGGACTGATGCTATTACTATATCAACCATAATGGAACCTTTTGACATACTAAGCCTTGGCTTTAACTGTGGAACAGGACCAGAGCAGGTAAAAAAACATGTAAAAACTCTAAGTGAAGTTTGTAAGTTTCCTATATCAGTTCATGCAAATGCTGGACTTCCTCAAAACAGAGGAGGGGTTACATTTTACCCTATGAAGCCTCAGGAGTTTACAGAGTTACAAAAAAGCTTTTTAGACTTTGATGGAGTATGCATACTAGGAGGTTGTTGTGGAACGACTCCAGAGCATATAAACAAGCTCTATAATGCGGTAAAAGATATAGTTCCAAAACCATCAGTAGGACAATCTCCTATGGCAATAGCCTCTTTGTTTGAAACAAGAGCTTTAAAGCAAGACCCAGCACCATTTCTTGTAGGTGAGCGAAGCAACGCAACTGGATCAAAAGCTTTTAGAGAGTTGATATTGGCAGAAGATTATGATACTTCTTTATCAGTAGCACAGCAACAAGTAAGAAGTGGAGCTCATGGGATTGATGTAAGTGTTGGTTTTGCAGGTCGTGATGAGATAAAAGATACTATCGAAGTGGTTGGAAGATATACACAAAAGATAACACTTCCTCTCATGCCAGATACAACTCAAGTTCCTGCACTTGAGACAGCACTAAAACTAATAGGTGGAAAACCTATTATAAACTCAGTCAATCTTGAAGATGGAGAAGAGAAGTTTGACAAGGTTTGTAGACTAGCAAAACGATTTGGTTGTGCTTTGGTATGTTTGACCATAGACGAAGTAGGTATGGCAAAAACGAAAGATGAAAAGATAAAAATAGCTCAGAGGATTTATGACTTAGCTACAAAAAGGCATGGAATTAACTCTGAAAACTTGGTGTTTGATCTACTTACTTTTACTGTTGGAAGTGGAGATGAAGAGTACCATACAGCTGCGGTTGAAGTGATAGATGCTATAAGAGAGTTTAGTGTTATGCACCCTGAAGTTGGCTTTGTTCTTGGGGTTTCAAATATATCTTTTGGTTTAGCAAAACATGCAAGGGAGTATCTAAACTCTGTATTTTTACACCACTGTGTAGAAGCTGGACTTAGTATGGCGATTGTCAATGTGAAAAATACAATCCCAATGCATAAGATAACAGATGAGCAAAAAAAGATTTGTGATGATTTACTATTTAATATGAGAGATGACGGAGATCCTCTTTTTAAGTTTATAGACTACTTTAGTGATGTTTCAGAACAAGAAGAGCAAACAGATGAAGCATACAATGCACTAAGCACCAAAGAAAAACTAGCGCATCTTCTTATAGATGGAGACAAAGAGAGGATGATGCCTCTTTTAGAAACTGCAAAAGATGAGATAGCTCCAGAAGATATAGTAAATAAAGTTTTGATAGATGCTATGAAGGTAGTTGGGGAGCTTTTTGGGAGTGGAAAGATGCAACTTCCATTTGTCCTTCAAAGTGCAGAAGTTATGAAAGCAAGTGTGGATTATCTTAACCCATTCTTGCCTAAAACAGAAAAATCAACTCAAACAACACTTATTATAGGCACTGTAAAAGGTGATGTTCATGATGTAGGCAAAAACTTAGTAGATATCATACTCTCAAACAATGGCTTTAAAGTTATCAATATAGGTATAAAAGCAGACTTACAAGATTTTTTAGCAGCTATGAAAGAGTATAAGGCAGATGCTATTGGCATGAGTGGACTTTTAGTAAAATCAACTGCAGTTATGAAAGAGAACTTGGAGATGATGAAGTCAATGGGTATTGATATACCTGTTATACTTGGAGGGGCTGCACTAAATGATAAGTTTGTAAACGAGTTTTGTAGAGTCAATTATGATGGTCCAGTTTTCTACTGCAAAGATGCTTTTGAAGGCATTGAGGCAATGAGTCGCATAGAAGCAGGCAATTTTAATACAGAGTTTAAAAGAGGTAAAGAAGAAGACGAAATAGTTCAAATAAAAGAGAAAAAACGAGAACCAATACCACCATATGAGCAGATTAAAATGCCAAGCCGTAATGAGCCTATACCAACTCCTCCATTTTGGGGTAGAAAAAAGCTTGAGGCTGATTTGAAAAGTATAGCATATGATTGGATAAATCATAAGATGCTTTTTAAAAGAGCATGGGGATATACAGGAAAAGGTATGAGTAAAGAGGAGAAAGAGAAACAAAGAGATGATGTTCTTTGGCCACTTTATGAAAGACTTAAAAGAGATATAGAGAAGATGGATCTTTTTGATCCGACTATTATATACGGCTATTATCCATGTAGAAGTGCAGAGAATAAACTGCATATTTTAGATGAAGAGAGAGGTTATTTTAGTGATTCAGAGGTCAATAGAGATGCTCTACATGTAGAGGATATAAAATATACTTTAGATTTTCCAAGACAAGGGAGAAAACCATATAGATGCTTGAGTGATTATATAAGAAACGACAGAGATGATGTAGTTGCATTTACATGTGTTAGTGCTGGCTCAAAATTTAGTGAATATGAAAAAAAGTTATACGCAGAGGGTAATTTTAGTGAGTATCATTTGATACATGGTCTTAGTATAGAACTTGCTGAAGCACTAGCAGAGGTGGCACATAAGCAGATACGACTTGACCTTGCAATTGCAAACAATGAAAAACATGCACTAAAAGATGTAAAAATGAGAGCTTATCAAGGATGCAGGTACTCTTTTGGTTATGCAGCTTGTCCAGAACTAAGTGATACAAAGGTAATCTTTGATTTGCTTAAGCCTGAAGAGTATGGTATAGAGCTTAGTGAGACATTTCAGATACACCCTGAACAAAGTACAACTGCCATTGTAATGCACCATCGTGAAGCATTTTATTTTAATGCAGATTAGTGGATGTTAGGATTGGAAATAGCCGACATAGTTGGTACAATTGCTTTTGCTTTGAGTGGATTTATGGTTGCTACTCGTGATAGACTTGATTTACTAGGAATTTTTATTGCTTCATTTTTGAGTGCACTTGGTGGTGGAATTATTAGAGATACTGTAGCACAAAAAGTGCCATATGTTTTTTCTCATTTATTACCTACTATTTTAGTAATTATAGTTATCTTCATTGCTATTTTATTTAAATTTCACAGAAAAAGTGAAATAGAAAATACAAAATATTTTATTATTAGTGACTCTATTGGACTTATTTCATTCTCTATTACAGGGGCACTTATTGGCTTGATGGCAGGATTCAATGTATTTGGTGTTATTATGCTCTCTTTAGTAACTGCAGTTGGAGGGGGTATTATTCGTGATATTTTACTTAACCGTGTGCCTGTTGTGTTAACAAGTGAGCTTTATGGAACAATTTCAATATTGGTAGGAACTGTAATTTTTCTACTTGATAAAGTGGGTAAGATTAGTGATACAACTCTTTTAATAGTTTTTGTATTAGGTTTTGCTTTTAGATTGCTTGCATACTATAAAAAATGGCATCTTCCTAAGCTTGATTAACAAATATCTGGTATAATTTTAAAAAACAAGGTAGTACATGTATAAAGATATGGATAAAGAGTATGTTTTAAATACATACGCAAGAAATTATGTAAACTTTAAAGAGGGGCAAAACGCAACTCTGTTTGATGAGAGTGGCAAAGATTATATTGATTTTACAGCTGGTATTGGTGTCGTTAGTGTTGGACATGGCAACAAAAGACTCTCAAGTGCTATTGCAGATCAAGCTAATAGCTTGATACACATGTCAAACTTGTACCTAATCGAGCCACAAGTAAAACTCGCGAAAAAGATAAGTAAGCTGTACGGCAAAGATGTAGCAACTTTTTTTGCAAATAGTGGAGCTGAAGCCAATGAGGGAGCTATAAAGCTTGCTAGAAAATATGGTCTGAAAAAACATGAGGGTAAACGCTTTAAAATCATAACTTTAGAGAACTCTTTTCATGGCAGAACCATAGCAACAGTTAAAGCTACAGGGCAGACAAGTTTTCATAAACCAGACTTTGCACCATACCCTGAAGGATTTTCTTTTGTTAAAGATATAGAGGCAGTTTATAGTTCTTTAGATGATCAGACGGTTGCTGTTATGGTTGAGCTTATTCAAGGAGAGGGAGGAGTTTTACCATTTGCTAAAGAAGAGATTCAAAAACTTGCCTCTTTTTTAAAAAGTAAAGATGTACTTTTGATTGTTGATGAGGTCCAAACGGGAGTCTTTAGAAGTGGTGAGTTTTTGGCTAGTAATGTGTATGAAGTTGAGCCAGATATCATCACACTTGCCAAGGGACTTGCAGGTGGAGTTCCAATTGGAGCAGTTGTTACACCTCATAAAGAGATACTAGAACCAGGTGATCATGGCAGTACTTTTGGAGGAAATTTTCTCTCAACAAGAGCTGGTTTAGAAGTGTTAGATATCTTGGAAAGTTATAAACATAGTGGAGAGTTAGATGAAACTTGTGTTTATTTTGATAAAAAACAGGATGAACTACAAAAAGAATTTCCCAATATATTTAAAGAAAAAGTAGGACTCGGTCTTATGAAAGGTTTTCAGTGTTTTGAAAGCATTGATCTTTCAAAACTTATAGATGCTGCTTTTTCAAATGGTGTATTAGTATTAAAGTCAGGTAGAAATACTCTTCGTTTTCTACCACCACTTACTATCTCAAAAGATGAGATAGATGAAGGATTTGAAAGGTTAAAAGATGCATTTAAAAAAATTAATTAGTCTATCTCTACTCTCTGGAGTTTTGATTGCGGGAGAAAACAGCTCTCTTTTATCTGAGTTAAAACAGCAGAAACTTAACATAGATAGACAACAAATAGAACTTCAGAGCGATAACTTAAAGTATGACTGGATTAAACAGGTTATGGGTTCATATTCTAAATCTTATTATGATGGGAAAAGAGGACTTCTAGAGAGTACAAATGGTTTTTCTATTACACTTGACCAGCCTGTTTTTAAAAGTGGTGGCATATACTATGCTATTCAATATGCAGGTGCAAATAGAGAGTTTTTAAGACTTAGTACAACTCTAAGTGAGCAAACTCTTATACAAAGTGTTATATCTGCTTGGCTTGGAATGAAAAAAAATGACTTACAAATAGAGAGACAGAAATATTTGATTGCCAATGCAAAGATTGATATTATAAGAAAAAAAGAGCAGTATGATAGCGGTTTTTTAGATAGTAGTTTTTTAGACCAAGCTATACTTGCAAAAACTCAATTAGAAAAAAATCTTATTGATTTGGAATCTCTTCGTTACTCTCAACTTATGATTTTTAACTCGTTGAGTGATACAGACTATATGGATATAACGCCTCCAACATTTACTATGATAGATAAAGAGAAGTATCTATCTAACTCATTAATTTTAAAACAGCTTAGTGCACAGAGTCATAAGGCAGAGTACCTAAAAAAGATGACAATCTCAAACTATCTTCCTACATTCTCAGTTTTTGCAGGTTATTATGATAACGGTGACAATATAAACGATGCAGATAGTTACAATCAAATCGGATTAAAAGTCTCAATGCCTCTTTTGGATATAAACAGAGGCAGAACGATTGAGATTAAGCAGCTAGACTATTTAAAATCTAAAATAGAATTAGATGATAAGAAACTTGAAGAGAGCAATATCTACCAAGACTCTGTTAAGAAAATAGAGTTGTTACAAAAAAAGATTGATATTGTTGTACAAGATGAAACTCTTTATGATTCACTTTTAACCTCGACAAGAGAGCTATATGAAGCAGGTGAAAAGACTATTTACGATGTAGAGACCTTGCAAAATTCAAAAGAGACTATGATACTAGATAAAAAAATATACGAAATTGATGTGCAAAAAGTCCTTCTTGGACTATATGCAAAGATGCATGGTAAAATTTAGCGACTATATGACAGAGTGGTTATACTCTGAAAAAGGATACTATGCAACACACAAAGAGATAGGCAAAGATGGAGACTTCTACACAGCAGTTAGCTCTAGCCAATTTTTCGGAGGAAGTATAGCCAAAAAATTTCTTGGTTCTCTTGAGGAGGACTTTTTAAGTAAATCTTGTTCTATTATTGAAATTGGTGCACATAAGGGGTACCTTTTAGCAGATATAGTACAGTTTATATATACTCTAAAACCAGAACTTTTGAAGACTTTAAGATTTATTATAGTTGAGCCATTTGAGGAGAATCAGAAAGCTCAAAAAGATTACTTTGCCAAGAGTTTTGGAGATGCTATTGAGCTTTTACATGTAAATAGTCTAGATGAGCTAAAGTGTAAAGATGCATTTATAGTAGCAAACGAGATATTTGATGCTTTTGCATGCAATGTTGTGTATGAAGAGAAGATGCTCTACATGTATGATAACAAACCAAAGTTTGGAAAGTTAGAAGAAGATGTCAAAGAGTTAGCAACAAGATATAACATAGCTAAAGGTGAAGTTGCAGTTGGTTATGAAGAGTTTGCTTTGAGATTAGCTCTACATGTAGAGCAGTATGAGTTTGTCACATTTGATTATGGAGATAAAAAAGCAAGAGATGATTTTTCGTTAAGAATCTATGATAAGCATAAAGTTTATCCATTTTTTGCACTCACAGATTTGGTTGAAGATAAAGAGTTAAAAGAGGAAGTAAAACTTGAAGAACTGTTTGGAAATAGCGACATAACATATGATGTAAATTTTGAACATCTCATAGGTGCATTTGAACAAAGTGGAGCAAAGCTACATGCCTATTCATCACAAATGAAAGCACTTGTTGATTTTGGTCTAATCGAGCTTTTAGAGCTAATGCAAAAAAATACAACCGAAGAGAATTATAAAGTAGAGGTTGATAGAGTGAAAACTCTAATAGACCCATCTTTTATGGGTGAGCGGTTTAAAATGGCATGTTTCAGAAAAGAAAAATGAGACTCATAGTAAATGCTAATGAAAATGAGAACTTGTTTATAGGGTTTTAATAATAGTTTTTGTATCATATTATTTATACATGTGTGAGGATACAATAAATGTTGATTTGTGACAGAAAAGAACAAGAAAATAGTATTGATTATAAAATATTAGTAATAGAAGATTCTGAATTTATCAATAAAACTATTGTATCTATGATGTCTAGGTTTGGGTGTTACGATATAGATTGTGCATTTGATTTTAAGAGTTCAGTTGAAAAACTGAGTTCAAATAATAAATATGATTTTATACTGCTAGATTTAAATCTTCCTGATGGATATGGCGAAGAGTTAGTAAATGATGTCAAAAATCTAACAGATGCAAAAATCATTATTTTGACATCAGAAACAGATATACAGATGCGTGAGAGCCTGTTTAAAAATGGAATACTTGATTATATAGTAAAAGATAATAAGTTTTCTCACTCTATAAAATCTATAGATAAAGTGATAAAGTCTGTATGTAAAAATCAAAACAAGACTATTTTGGTCATTGATGACTCAATGTTTATCTGTAAACAGATGCAAAGTATACTTGGTGCTAGAAACTATGATATCAAGATTGCACTTACTGCCAAAGATGGTATGGATATTTTAGATAACAATAATATAAATACGATTATTTTAGATATAGAACTTCCTGATAAGCATGGTTTAGATGTTCTTAGAGATATAAAAAAGGAGCCGAAACTCTCACATATTCCAATTGTTATCATATCAGGACATAGCAATGCTGAGATTACAAGAGATGCCTTTAAGTTAGGTGTTACTTATTTTATCAATAAACCATTTAATATTGAGGAGCTTATACTTAAAGTAGATCTTGCGATAGAGTTAAATAGTAAAGATATAGATATACTTTGCAACCAAAAGGTACTCTCAGAATACAAAGAGGCAGTCGATAGTAGCTCTATAGTATCTAAAACCAATAGCAAAGGGATTATTACATATGTAAATGATAAGTTTTGTGAAATTTCTGGGTATTTAAAAGAAGAATTAATAGGAAAAAATCATAATATAGTAAGACACCCAGATATGCCATCTTCTATTTTTAAAGAGTTATGGGAGACTATAAGTGAGAAAAAAACTTGGCAGGGGAAGGTAAAAAACTTAAAAAAAGATGGCACAACATATGTAGTTCATAGTGTTAT
Organism: Sulfurospirillum sp.; assembly: GCA_026987955.1. Classification (GTDB taxonomy): domain Bacteria; phylum Campylobacterota; class Campylobacteria; order Campylobacterales; family Sulfurospirillaceae; genus Sulfurospirillum_A. The sequence goes on along the minus strand of JALSME010000085.1, from coordinate 16,887 downwards.
AAGTCCTATTGTAGACTATGATGGCAATATTATTGAATTTATTAGTATTAGAACAGATATAACAGAGTTAGAGTATATAAAAGAAGAGCTAGAAAAGGATTTGGATACTTCAAAGAAGAATTTTATGGAAGTCTATAAATACTCTCAAGAGTATCAAAAAGCATTGGCTAAAAACAATATATTGGCAAGACTAGATAAAGATGGCAAAATAAAATATGTAAATGACAAATTTTGTGATCTTTGTGGCTACTCAAAAGATGAGTTGATAGGCAAAGACTACTCAATCATGAGAGACCCATCCATGAGTGATAGTGATGTTGAGGAGATATATAAGAGAGTATATTCAGGTAAGACATGGAAGTCAACCTTACAAAACACCTCTAAAGATGGAAAAAAATATCACTTTAAATCTACAATTACACCCATAATGGATGAAGACAACAATATAGCAGAATTTTTGGTAATAAGACATGATATAACAGATGTTGTAAAACTGCATGAAGAGTTAGAGATAACTCAAAAAGAGATTATTTTTAGAATGGGCGAGGTTGGAGAGAGCAGGTCTAAAGAGACAGGCTTTCATGTAAAAAGAGTTGCCGAGTACTCTAAACTTTTGGCAGAATTATGTGGTTTAGATAGTAAAACATCAAATTTGTTGTATACAGCATCACCAATGCACGACATAGGTAAAGTCGGTATTCCAGATAGCATACTGATGAAACCAGGCAAACTGACACCAGATGAGTGGGAAGTTATGAAAACTCATGCTAAAATTGGTTTTGATATACTAAAAGACTCTAACAGAAAGATAATAAAAGCAGCAGCAATTGTGTCTTATACTCATCATGAAAAGTATGATGGTACAGGATATCCCAATGGAAAATCTGGAGATAAAATACATGTCTTTGGAAGAATAACAGCAATAGCAGATGTATTTGATGCACTAAGTTGCGATAGAGTATATAAAAAAGCATGGGAGATAGATAGAATTGTTGAGTATATGAAAGCAGAAAGCGGAAAACAGTTTGATCCAAAACTTATGAAAATATTTCTCAAAAATTTAGATAAATTTTTAGTTATTAGAGATAAATTTAAAGATTAGTGATAAAGGGGTTTTACTCTTTTAGAATTTGACTCTATATGAGCAACAGCAACTGCATACTCACCATCATGTGTAATACTAAGAGATGTATCTGTTATACAAAATTCTTCAACTATATGTTTTGAGAGCGTGAAGTATGGTGCTTTTTTTTCATCTTTGTAGAGCTTTATATCAAAAAAACTACATTTTTTACTTATGCCAACACCCAAAGCCTTGCTTATAGCTTCTTTTGCGGCCCAATATCCTGCATGAGAAGTTGATGAAGATGCTAATTTAATCTCATCTTCATCTAAAAATCTTTTTAGTGCTTTATCTCCAAAACGCTTTTTGAGTTTTTCTATCCTACTGATTTTAACAATATCAATGCCTGTCATTATTGGACAACAAAATCCGTAAAAAATATGTTTTTTATCTGTCCATCTGCTAAGACTTCGTTGATGCTATTTACAATCTCATCTTTTAGACGGTCCTTCCCTTTCATAGTGCTTATCTCTTCAAAAGTTTTTGATGATAATGCACGAATAATTATATCTCTTATAAGAGATTTTTTCATATCCATTTCAGCAGATAACTCCTGCTTGTCTAGTTCGATATCAAGTGAAACTTTAAGGTACTTTCCTCCACCTTCACTAAGTAAATTAACTACAAATTGACTCATAGGATACATAGGACCAATAGTAAGATAATCACTAGATCGTTTACCTGTTTTTCTTTTTGTTGTAGTTGTTTGAGTAGTTTGCTGCGGTTGACTCATAGCTTCATCATCACTACCAAGCAAGAAAAAAGCGGCAAGACCACCACCAACTAAAAGAACAACAAGTAGCACTACAATCAAAATAAGTACCATGTTTCCACCAGATTTTTTCTCTACAATTTCTTCTTCTACTGTCTCTTCTGCCATGTTTATTCCTTTGGTATTGCTATTTGTATATCGTATAATTATATGAAAAGTTTACATAAACTCTTATAAATTTACATCCATTCTATTAGTTTGGATACTTCATCGATCTCAAAACATTTAATTCCACTTAACTTTTCTGTAGGTTTAGATGGAACAATCGCTTTTTTAAAATGTTGAGATTTTGCCTCTTTTAGTCTTTGGTCTAGGTTAAATATATCTCGTATATCACCCACAAGGCTAACTTCTCCCATAAAAATTGTATCTTTACTGATGGGTCTATTCCTAAAACTACTTATGATAGCTGCGATTATTGCCAAATCAGCGGAAGTTTCAGATATCTTAATACCACCAGTGATATTAATAAAAACATCATATTGGTTAAATGGTAGGTCAAGTTTACGCTCAAGAAGTGCAAGTAGCATTGTTAGGCGATTTAGCTCATATCCTGTGGAACTTCTTTTTGGGTTTGAGTAGCTACTATCACTAACAAGTGCTTGAACTTCTATGACTATAGGACGACTTCCTTCCATGATAACAGTTATGGCAGATCCCGCCTGTGCACTTCCTCTTGTAAAAAACTTTTTAGATATATCTTTTGCGCTCATAAGTCCAGCACTTGTCATCTCAAAAATTCCAACTTCACTAGTGGAGCCAAAACGGTTTTTAAAACCACGAAGAAGCCTAAGCTCTCTTGAACTATCACCCTCAAAGTACAATACAGTATCAACCATATGTTCCAAAACTCTTGGTCCTGCTATGCTTCCCTCTTTTGTGATGTGACCAATGATAAAGATAGCTATACTATTTTCCTTACCCCATCTCATAAGCTCAAATGTAATCTCACGAACTTGCGAGACGCTTCCTGGTGCAGAGGTAACTTTTTCGCTGTATATCGTTTGAATTGAGTCGATGACAAGCGCTTCATAACCACCACTTGAAAGCTCAGCTAGTATAGAGTCAAGTCTTATCTCACTCATTAAAAAAAGATCGTCATAGTTGCTTCCAAGTCTATCGCTTCTTAATTTTATCTGCCCTGCTGATTCTTCACCGCTTACATAGAGCACTTTTTTGTTGTCTTTTGCTAAATTTCCTGCAATTTTTAGTAAAAGAGTAGATTTTCCAACACCAGGACTACCGCCAATAAGAGTCAAACTACCACTCACAATACCACCACCCATGACCAAGTCAAGCTCACTATCACCTGAGCTAAATCGTGAGATTTTATCTTGTTCAACTTTTGTAATTGATATTGCACTATTTGAGGGACTTGAAGTTGATGCTTTGTTTATCTCTTTGAGAACTTCTATCTGTTTTGTATTGAGCTCTAAAAACTCTTCCCAAGCACCACAACTTGGACATTTACCTAGCCATCTAGTACTTTGATAGCCACATGCTTGACACTCAAAAAGTGTTTTTTTCTTTGCCATGTTAGCTTACAAATATGCTATCTAAGATAACATCTATAAATTCATCTGGTTTAAACTCTACAAGGTCATCTTTACCTTCACCAACACCAACATAGATGATAGGAAGTTTAAGCTCCCTTGCTACTCCAAAAAGTGCACCACCTTTTGCAGTTCCATCAAGTTTAGTTATAATTATAGCATCTACTCCAACAATCTCATGGAATGATTTTGCTTGATTTATAGCTGAGTTTCCTTGTGTCCCATCTAGAACTAAAATTTTTCTGTGAGGTGCACCATCCTTAGCTTTTGCACATATCCTAACGATCTTTTTAAGCTCATTAGATAGGTTTGTGTGATTGTGAAGGCGACCTGCTGTGTCTATGATAACATTATCAAATTTTTTTGCACTTGCTGAGCTGATTGTATCAAATGCAACTGCAGAGGGGTCATGGTCTTGTTGTGTGTATACAATAGGAACATCAAGCTTCTCTGCCCACCTTCTTAACTGCTCAATTGCAGCGGCTCTAAAAGTATCACTTGCTCCAAGCATTACTTTTTTACCACTCTTTTTGTAGTTGTTTGCCATCTTTGCTATGGTAGTGGTTTTACCAGCTCCATTGACTCCAATTACTAAATCAACAAAGGGTTTATCTTGAGATTTTTCTTCTGTTTTGTAAATAAAATAAGCTTTCATAACATGTTTTACATCAGCTCTTTTTACTGTATCTTGTGGTGGGAGGTAGTATATCATCTCTTCTACTATCTCATAAGGTACATCTGATTCTAAAAGAATCTCTTCAAGAGATTCTTTATCTATTTTAATAACTTTTTCAGGAAGAACTTCTCTAATCGCACCAACAGTTTTACTTAGCCCTTTTTTAATAAAACCAAACACCTATAATACCTTTTGTATATCTGCATCTATCATCTCTTCAGGAACAGCTCCCATATAGTGCTGAGAGTAGTTTCCTTTTCTATCATATATTAACATAAAAGGTATAGTTTTAACTCCTCCAATCTCTTTTTCTATGTCAAAATTACTTTGCGAGTTTGTAATGGTAAACTCAATGGCATTCTTCTTTATAAAATCATTAATTTCAGTATTACTTCTGTTCTCTTCAAGTAGTACACTAATAATTTTTATATCTTTTTTGTATTTTTCTTGTAGATTATTTAGGTGTGGAATTTCTGCTTTACAAGGGGGACACCAAGTTGCAAAAAAGTTTAAAAGAACTATTTTATCTTCATAGCCTTCAAATTTTAAGCCATTTTCAAGTACAGTTACCTTTATACTATTTCCATTAGTGTCAACTAAAACAATGCTATCATCAACCTTTTCTGGTATAGCTATTTCTGTCTTTTGTTTTACCTTTTTTTCGATGTTTTGTGTTGTTTTCAAGTCTTTTTCATCACTACACCCTGAAAAAATAAGTAGTGCTAAAATAGCGGTTAATATAATCTTCATCTGTTTCCTTATAAAATGATATTAGTGATTATATCGAAAAGGTTTTAAGTTATGGATAAAAAAAATATTTTTAGAAAAAATGCAAAGCAAAAGCTTGCAAAATATATGAGAAATGGAAGAATTAAGAGAGATAAATTTGTAGTCAATAAGCTAGAGAAATTAATTAGAAAAAATAGATACAAGAATATTTTGCTTTATATTCCACTAAATAGTGAAGTAAATTCGATACAACTAATTAAAAAGATTCGTTCAAAATACAATATATATGTGCCATTTATGGAAGGTATCAGTTTTAAGATGGTAAAATTTAGATTGCCTCTATTTAGGAAAAAATTCAACATAAGAGAGCCTAAAAACTCCTATGCTGTTACTCCTAAAATAGATTTGGCAATTGTTCCGGTCCTTGGGGTGGACGGTGCATTTAAGCGTATAGGTTTTGGAAAAGGGATGTATGATAGATTTTTTGAGTCCTTAAAATCCTCTCCAAAAGTTGTTTTTGTTCAATTAGGAGAGTGCTTTACACAAGAATTTTTATGTGAAAGCCATGATATACTAGCTGATATATATATAACCCCATATAAAACAAGGATAAATAATGATAATCGAAGTAGGTGCAGCCGCTGTAGTTAGTGGTGCTGTAGGTTTTTTTGTTGCAAAAAAACTAGATTCAGCAAATTATGAGGTTTATGTTGCTCAAGCAAAAGCAAAAGCAAAAGCAATAGAATATGAGGCAGAATTAGTTCTTAAAAACTCGGAGTTAAAAGTAAAAGAGGCTGAGTTAAATGCAAAGCAAAAGTACGAAGATAAGACATTTGCATATAAAAAAGAGCATGCAGACAAAATGCTTGATTTGGAGAAAAAAGATAAAAATCTAAAAGATGATTTTAAAAAATTAAATAGAGAAAAAAGTGAGCTTGGCAATTTAAAGAAAGAGGCACAAGATCTTTTTGATGAAGGAACTAGTCTTAAAAACAAATATGAACAAAAAGTGGAAGAGGCTCTTCATGTGTTAGAAAGCTCAGCAGGACTTACAGAGCGTGAAGCAAAAGATATTGTTCTTAAAAAGGTAGAAGAAAAATCTCGTGCTGATATAGCACATATAGTAAGAAAAGCTGAGGAAGAGGCAAAGCAGGATGCAAAAAGAAGAGTAAACTACATACTAGCACAAGCAACTTCAAGGTTTGCTGGAGATTTTGCAGCAGAGAGACTTATAAATGTAGTTAACATAAAAGACGATGAACTAAAAGGTCGTATTATAGGTAAAGAGGGAAGAAATATAAAAGCTCTTGAGATGCTTTTAGGAGTCGATATTATAATAGACGATACTCCAAATGCAATTATACTCAGTAGTTTCAATCTCTATAGAAGAGCGGTTGCAACTAAAGTTATAGAGCTTCTTGTAGAAGATGGAAGAATTCAGCCAGCTCGTATAGAGGGTATATTTGAAAAAGTTAAGGCAGAGTTTGATCAAAGTCTTATAGAAGAGGGTGAGAATATTTTAGTAGATTTGGGTGTTACAAAGGTACATCCTGAGATTGTGAAGCTTATTGGTAGATTAAAATTTCGTGCTAGTTATGGACAAAATGCACTTGGACACTCTTTAGAAGTTGCTCACCTTGCAGGAATAATTGCAGCAGAGTGTGGTGGGGATGAAAACTTAGCTAAAAGAGCAGGTATACTACACGACATAGGAAAAGCACTAACTCATGATTTTGCAGGAAGCCATGTAGACTTGGGTGCAGATATCTGTAAGAGATATAAAGAAGATCCAGTAGTTATAAATGCTATATATGCTCACCATGGACACGAAGAAGCAACAAGTGTAGAATCAGCAGCAGTTTGTGCAGCAGATACACTTTCAGCTGCAAGACCAGGAGCAAGAAGAGAAGTACTAGAGAGTTTCTTAAAACGAGTTACAGATATAGAAGAGATAGCAAAATCAAAACATGGAATAAAACAAGCATATGCTATCAATGCAGGTCGCGAAATAAGAGTTATAGCAAATGCAAAACTGATAAATGATGATGAAGCTGTACTGCTCTCAAAAGAGATTGCAGAAGAGATTGAAGATAAAGTGCAATACCCTGGTGAAATCAAGGTAAATGTTATTAGAGAGTTGCGTGCAGTTGGATTTGCAAGATAGAGAAGTCTTAGATGTCTTTAACTTTTAAAGATATTTTCAAAGAGATAAAAAAGTATAAAAAAGAGTTACTTCTAGCTAACTTAGTAGCTCTTTTTGCTGTTATTATTAGTACTCCAGTCCCTCTTTTAATGCCACTTTTAGTTGATGAAATCTTGCTTAAAAAGCCAGGGATAATTGTTAATAGTCTTAATTCAATTTTTACTTCAACACATGAGCCATATTTTTATGTTTTTATTATTTTATTTAGTGTTCTTGCTCTTAGAACTCTCTTTTTTATTTTAAATTTTTACCAAACAAAACTTTTTACAATAATATCAAAAAATGTAACATATAAAATAAGGCAAGAGCTTTTGAGTCATATTTCAAAAGTATCATTAAAAGACTTTGAGTTTGTAGGAACAGGTAGCATTACTTCAAAACTTTTAATAGATGTAGATACATTAGATGATTTTTTAGGAAGTGCGATTAGTAGATTTGTAATCTCTTCACTTACAATCATAGGAGTAGGCTTTGTTTTGCTTATGATTCACTGGCAATTAGCTCTTTTTATACTTATTTTGAATCCATTTGTTGTTATGCTAACAACTAAGATTGCACGAAAAGTTTCAAAGCTTAAAAAAGAGCAAAATAGGGCCTATGAGATTTTTAGTGAATCTCTTAGTGAAGCATTAGAACTTTTTACTCAAATCAAATCTTTAAATAGAGAGAAAAAGTTTTTTTCAAAAGTCATTAAAGATGCAAAAAATATGAGAGATAATTCGATAAAATTTGGCTACAAAAGCGATGGGGCAAGTCGCTTTTCTTTTTTAGTTTTTCTTTCAGGTTTTGAAGTATTTAGAGCAGCTAGTATTCTTGTTGTTGCATATTCTGATTTAACAATCGGACTTATGCTAGCTATTTTTAGCTACTTATGGGTGATGATGAGTCCAATTCAAGAGATACTAAATATACAGTATGCCTATCACAACGCACAAATATCTTTAAGGCGAATAAATAAAATTTTTGCTCTACATGTAGAAGAAGAATTACAAAAGCCAATTAATCCGTTTGTAGATAATAGTACAAATAAAATTACCATTAAAAATCTATCTTTTTCATATGATGATAGAAAAAATATATTAAAATCAATTGATATGGAAATAGAAAAGGGTAAAAAAATCGCTATTATTGGAGCAAGTGGAAGTGGTAAAACTACACTTGCTCATCTTCTTGTTGGTTTATATCCATTGCAAGAAGGTGATATTCTTTTTGATGATATATCATCAAAAGATATTGGATTGAGCCTTATAAGAGAAAATATTTTTTTAGTTTTACAAAGTCCTCAACTATTTAATGATACAATCGCAAAAAATTTAACTTTTGGTGCTACTGTTTCAAAAGAGGAGTTAGATTTTGCAATTAATATAGCTCAACTAAGAGAGTTTATTGACTCACTTGAAGAGGGGTTAGATACACAGATTGGAAGAGATGGCGTAAAACTTTCAGGTGGTCAAAGACAGAGAATTTCTATCGCAAGGATGGTACTTAAAAATCCAAATATTGTGATTTTAGATGAGTCAACTTCAGCTTTAGATGTTCATACTGAATTAAAGTTATTTGAGGGACTAGAGAGCTACTTGAAAGATAAAACAACTATTATTATAGCACATAGACTTAGTACAATTCGTAATGCAGATTATATATATGTGTTGGAAGATGGTGTGATTTCAGAAGAGGGAAGTAGTAAAGAGTTATTAGAACAAGAAGGATTGTTTCACGATTATATTAAGGGGTATCCCTAAAGAAAATAAAGGAAAAAAATGAAGCGTTTTTTAGTAATATTTATATTAGTTTTTGGTATAAATAATCTATTTGCTAGCTCAGTAGAAGAGAATATACTTGAAGCAAGCAATACATTGAGCAAGTTAACAAGAAGTTCAAATAGTATACCAATATCTATTATAAAAAATGCAAAAGCAATTGTTGTTATACCAAATTATGTTAAATTTGGTCTATTTTTAGGTGGAAAGTATGGTGAAGGTGTCGCATCAATTCGTAGAGATGATGGAAGTTGGAGTTATCCATTTTTTGTTAATCTTGGTGGAGGGACTTTTGGTTTTCAGATTGGTCTTGAAGTTGTAGATAGTATTTTAGTGTTTAGAACTAAAAATAGTGTAGATGAGTTACTTGGCGATAAATTTACACTTGGAGTAGAGGCTTCAGTATCAGCAGGTCCTATTGGTGTCAACGCAGACAAAAGTGCAGAAGTCAATATGAGTGCAGAAATATTTACATACTCACAAAACAATGGACTTTTTGCAGGAGCTACACTAAATGGTGCAGTTTTATCTAATAACAATGAAAAGAATAGGGCACTATATGGCAACAATATAAGTGCAAAAGAGATAGTAAAAAGTAATAACTTAAATGATACATATGCTGTAAAAGAGTACTTAAAAACTATAAACAGCATTACAAGGAGATAGTTTGGAAAGCGTACTAGACTCACTATCAACATATGGTTATATCATTCTTTTTCTCTACTCCTTAGGTGGCGGTATGGTAGCTATTTTAGCTGCTGGAATACTCGCCTATGGGGGTAAAATGGATCTTCATACTTCTATATTTATCGCATTTGTAGCAAATGCAATAGGGGATTCACTGCTATTTTATATGAGTAGATATAATAAGGAGCAGATGAAACCATTTTTGAAAAACCAAAAACGAAAACTAGCACTTAGTCAAATCTTGATGAAACGACATGGTGATAAAATCATATTTCTGCAGAAGTTTGTATATGGTATTAAAACTTTAATTCCTATTGGAATTGGAATGACTAAATACCCTGTTGTTAAATTTAATATTTTAAATGTTATTTCTGCTTTTATTTGGTCAGTTTCACTAGGTTATTTGGGCTTTAGTGCAGGAAAAACTTTAACAAAATTTTCTGTATATTTTACAGATTATCCTTGGATTCCACCATTAATAATAGCATCTCTTCTAGGTGCTATATGGTACTACTTTAAATTTGCTACAAGAAAAAAAAATAGAGATTGATTTCTCTATTTTTTAAAACTCTGTTTATCATTAGACTTCTTGCATAACCCCTTGCAGTCTCAGCAGCTCATAGATAAGTTTGAGTGAGGCAGTTTATCTCTTGCGTAGCCTAAGCTACGGATGAGATGAACTAACGAAGCTCAAGTTTATCTATGAGTTGCCCATAGGGAGGAATTAGAAGTAGCAATCTTGCACAAAACTTTTAATCGCAATAGCTACGGCTATTACTCAAAAAAGGTTTTGCACAATCTCACTACTTCTAATTTCTCTGAGATTGCAAGGAGTTATGTAAGAAGTCTATTAATTTCTGAATCATCATATGGATCAAGGTGGGCATTGATTATCCACTCTTCATCCTTATTGATACTTGCAATTTTATCTTCTATTCTATCACCTAATGTGTGAGCTTTTAAGAGAGATATACCTTCGCTAAAAACAAGATGAACATCCACAAAGTTTGTATTGCCAGATTTTCTTGTTTTGAGGTAGTGGTAGTCATTTATACCCTCTTCATTTTTTATTATATCTATGATTTTATTGACTATATCATCATCAAGTGCAGCATCAAGCAAGACATAAACACCCTCTTTAATAATTTCATATGCTGAATAGATGATATATATAGAAATTATTATACCCATAATAGCATCAATAATTTGTAGCCCAGTTGAGTAAATGAGTATCAATGAAATCAAAATTGCACCATTACTTAAAACATCTGTCTTATAGTGAAGAGCATCAGATTTAATTACCATATTATTTGTTTTTTTAGCTACATGGTTTAAGAACATAACAAGGGCAATTGTAATTATAAGTGAAATTGTCATGACCCAGATTGAGGGTCCAAGAAGAGTTGTTTCTTCTCCAATATATCCTTTTTTAATTGCATGATAAAGAATAAAAAGACCACTCATTGTTATAATGGTTCCTTCTATAACAGCTGCAAGTGCTTCAATCTTACCTTTGCCATAATTAAATGTTTTATCGGCTGGCTGTTCTGATTTATTTATTGCAAAATAGTTAAATGCAGATATGATTAAATCAAGGACAGAGTCAATAGCACTTGCTAAAACAGCGACAGAACCACTCAAGATTCCAATTGTTAGTTTCAATATAATTAGTATACTAGCAGTAGCAGTTGAAACAACAGTTGCTTTTTTTTGTAGAGTCATTTTTTTTCCATTAATATTGTAGTTTTCATATTATACACAAATAAAAGAAAAAAGATGATTAAATCCAAATTATATACCTATCCTAAATCTAACTAACGCATAACATAAAGTTGTTGATTGAAGAGCAATGCAAGGAGCCATTTTCTCTTATAAAAACTTTTGAATTTACTCCTATAACTTTTCTATTTTTTATCTTTTTTTTCAATATTTCAAGAACTTTCTTATCATTTTTATCGTTGTAAGTTGGCACAATAATTGCATCATTTATAAATACAAAGTTTAAGTATGTTGCAGGAAGTCTTCTGTTATTAAAATATATTGGCGAGGGAAGAGGTAGCGGAACTAACTTGAAGCCAGTTTTCTTTAATTCATCTTCCATTTTTAAAAGTTCATTAAAGTGAATATCATTTTTATCGGCGCATTTTGCATATGCAATAGTCTCTTTATCTATAAATCTTGCAAGTGTATCAATATGTGCATCGGTGTCATCTCCAATTAGATGGCCATACTTTAATATGATGAGTTTTTTTAAACCAAATGTTGTTGCAAGTTTTTCTTCTATATCTTTAGGTTTATATGTGGAGTTCCTATTAGCATTAAAAATACATTTAGATGTACTTAACATTACACCATCTCCGTTGGATTCAATGCTTCCACCCTCAAGAATAAAATCTATATCAATAAGGTTTTTTTTACAAAGATATTTGTTAAAATTATTATCTAGTGATGATTGAAACTTGTTTCCCCATGCGTTAAATTTGAAATTGTATGATTTTAGTTCACCGTTTATATAAACATCAATAGGTCCAAAATCTCTTATCCATGTATCATCAGTTTTTATATTATAAATTTCTATATTGTCTGTTGTTATTAAATGATTTTTTAAAATATCTGGTTTATCACATACAACGATACATTTTTGAAATTTTATAATGGCATTAATAAACTCAATATAGCTTTTTTGTATTTCTTTAAGGGAGTGCTGCCAATCTTTGTGGTTTGTTGGGAAAACAACCATGATAGAGCTTTGTTTTTCCCATTCTGCTGGGAGTCTAATTTGCATAAAAATCCTTTACTAAGTGCCTGACCACAATAAATGTCATAATTTAATGAAAAGATAGAGTATAATATGCAAGGCAAAAACTTGCAGGAACTACTAGTAGTTTCAAAGGTTTTTAACGAAGTCAGATTATACTCTATCTTTTCACCCGAAGGGCAAGTTTTTAAAAGGCTCATTTTCTGCGTTGAACTTTACTTAACAATGCCAGCATTGCTAAGCAAAATTCGCCTTGAAACTAAACCTTTTAAAAATTGTTAAATATGACATTTATTGTGGTCAGGCACTAAAAAGTAGAATTATAGCAAATTTGGTATAATATACCATGTTTAAAATATGGAAAACACAAAGTATAAATCAAATCAATATTATTGCTATTTTATTTGCGGGCATATTTGCTGCTGCTGCTGCTTTTATAATTATATTTAATGAGTATCTGGAATTTGAGAAAGATATAACTAAAACTGAAATTAATTATTTAAAAAATCAAAAAAAAATTGCCTTAGCCCAAACTCTTAGACTACAAAGACTACTTAAATATCATTATTATAAGTTGCATAGTTTAGATTTGGCAAAAGAAAAAAGTACTTTGATTGAAGAGATAAAGATGGTACTAGAAGATTCTAATAGCTATATATTTATCTTTGATAAAAACAAACACCCTATTTACAAATCAGAAGAGTTTCGATGTGGTAGTGTGAGTATAGATAGGATATTTGATATTGCAAAGAGTGGAGGTGATTTTTTAATATTTGATGAAAAAGAGAAAAAAGTAGAAAATCTTATATATGCTAAGGAGTTTAAAGAGTGGGACTTAGTTATTGGTAGCGGACTTAGTATTGGAGAGAGAGATGCTGTTTTAGAGCAAAGAACAGAAGAGTATAAAAACAAAATTTCTGGCTTTATATTGAAAATTATTACACTTACACTATTTTTGTATATGGCAAGTATTTTAAAATATAGATATATAACAGATAAAATTAGTAAAGAGATAAAATTTATTGTCAATTCACTTGAAGATGCATCAAAAAACTATAAACCTATTGATATGCAGAAAGTAAAGTTCAACGAGTTTAGGGAAATAACATCACATGCTAATTTTATGATTGAAAAGATTAAGGAAAAAAAGAGTGCATTGGAAGATATGAATATTAATCTTGAAAGTCTTATTGAAGAGAAGACTAAAGAGTTGCAAGATGCTGTTGAGTATTCAAATAAACTTTTAGCATACCAAGATAAATTTCTTAAAAATGCAGTTCATGAGATCAATACACCATTATCAATTATTCTTATGAATATAGATCTTTACAATTTAAAGTTTGACAAAAATCCATATCTTGTAAAAATTGAAGCAGCAGTCAAAGTACTTGAAAATATTTATGGTGATCTTAGTTTTATTGTAAAAAAAGAGAGAGAAGATAAACGTGTGGATATGGTAAACTTTACGGATTTTGTGAATGATAGGGTAGAGTATTTTTCAGATGTTGCACTTGGAAATAGACTAAAAATAAAGGCCCAAATTGATGAAGATATTTTTGTACTTTTTAATGAGTTTGAATTGCAAAGGCTGTGTGACAATAATATATCCAATGCAATAAAATATAGTCACATAAACAATAATGTATATGTAAAATTATACAGAGACAAAGGGTGTACCGTTTTTGAAGTTGAAAATATTGGAGAAAAAATTATTGACAGTCAAAATATATTTAGTAGGTTTTATAGAGAGGATAATGCAAGAGGAGGGTTTGGTTTGGGACTGAATATCGTAAAAGAAATATGTGATCAAAATAGTGTATATGTAGAGGTAAAATCAGATGGAAATAAAACAGTTTTTAGATATATGTTCGAATGTAGCAGAAGGGTGATCTCTTGAAAATTTTACTTCTTGAAGATGAATTTATGTTAAGAAGTTCAATACAAGAGTATCTTGAAGCTTTTTCTCATCAAGTTATAAGTTTTAATGATGGACTTGAAGTTCTAAAAGTTCTTAAACAAGATAGTTTTGATCTTCTTATATTGGATATTAATGTTCCAAAACTTAGTGGGCTGAATCTTTTAAAGGAGTTAAACTCATTGGAGATTATTACTCCAACAATTTTTATTAGTGCAAATATAGATATAGAAGATATATCAAAGGCTTTTGATTTAGGAGCATGCGATTATCTTAAAAAACCATTTCATCTAAAAGAGCTTGGCATTAGAATTGCAAAGGTAAAAAGAGATAAGGAAATCAAGAGTACTTCACATATGCTTTTAAGTAAAAGATACTATTTTTCAAAAGAGGATAAAATTCTTTTTTATAATAATAGTTCACAAACTTTAACAAAAAAACAGCTACAAATACTAACATTGTTATGCGAAAATATTGGCATAATTGTAGATTTTGAAAAATTTAGAAGCTATGTGTGGAATGGTGAACCAGTGGATAATGCAACGATAAGAGCTGAAATTAGCCGTTTTAGAAAATCATTGAAAGAGGATTTTATTACAAATATAAAAGGGGTAGGGTATAAAATCGACAAGTATTTTTCTTTTTAGGATGGGTATATTTCTATAATTCAATTGTCCTGCGGGATTTAATTGCTACAAAATTTCACACTATATGTTATTATATGTGGTGTTTTATTTTTTTGCTATGTTAATGCTATGTATATATACTAAAATATTTAATATTAGATTATGACATTTATTGTTGTCAGACATATAGAAGGGGGATAGGTGAATAAAGAGATTTATGAAGAAGTTAGAAATAATCCTAAATTTTCTGAATTGGTAAAGAAAAGAACAGGTTTTATTTTGAAACTATCTTTAATAATTTTTGTTATGTATTTCTCTTTTATTATGCTTATTGCTTTTAGTCCAGAAACACTTGGACAATCTATTGGAAATAGTGTTACATCGGTTGGTATCCCTATTGGACTCTCTATAATAATTATATCTATTATACTAACAAGAATCTATATCGTGCGTGCAAACAATGAGTATGATAGATTAATAGATGATATAAAAGATGATATTAGGTGTGAGCCATGAGAGAGTTGAGCTTCTTGGCAATTAGTATGTTCTTTTTATTTGTTCTTGCAACATTAGCGATAACTTACTGGGCTGCAAAAAGAACAAAAACAGCAAAAGATTTTTATACAGCAGGTGGAAATATAACTGGACTACAAAATGGACTAGCAATCGCAGGTGATTATATGTCTGCAGCATCTTTTTTAGGTATATCAGGTTTAGTTTATATGAAGGGCTTTGATGGTCTAATATACTCTGTAGGTTTTTTAGTAGGCTGGCCCATATTTTTATTTTTAATTGCAGAGCAGCTAAGAAACTTGGGTAAATATACATTTGCAGATGTTGCAAGTTATAGACTAAGACAGAGACCAATTAGAACACTTGCAGCTTTTGGATCGATTGCAACCGTTCTTTTGTATTTAATTGCTCAATTAGTAGGTTCTGGAAAATTAATTGAGATTCTTTTTGGACTACCGTATGAATTCTCAATCATTCTTGTTGGGTTGCTTCTTATAATTTTGGTTGCATTTGGTGGAATGTTAGCAACTACATGGGTTCAGATTGTTAAAGCTATTTTACTACTTTGTGGTGCATCATTTTTGGCATTTATAGTTCTAACAAAAGTAGGATTTAACTTTGAGACTCTCTTTAAAAGAGCTGTAGATATAAAAGGTATCGAAATTATGAGCCCAGGTGGTCTTGTGAGTGATCCTATATCTGCGATAAGTTTGGGAATAGCACTTATGTTTGGAACAGCTGGACTTCCCCATGTTCTTATGAGATTTTTTACAGTAAGTGATGCAAAAGCAGCAAGAAAATCTGTATTTTATGCTACAAGTTTTATTGGATATTTTTATATTTTAACTTTTATTATAGGATTTGGTGCTATTGTATTGGTATCACAAAATCCAGAATATCTTGATATCGCTAAAGGAACACTTTTAGGTGGTAACAATATGGCTGCAATACATCTTAGTCATGTAGTTGGTGGAGATATATTTTTAGGTTTTATCTCTGCTGTTGCATTTGCAACTATTTTAGCGGTAGTTTCTGGCTTAACACTTGCTGGAGCAAGTGCTATTAGTCATGATTTATATATGAATGTGTTTGCAAAGAGTAAGGCTAGTGAGGCAGATGAAATTAAGGTTTCAAAATATGCAACAATAGGCTTAGGTGTTACAGCAATTATATTTGGTATTGCCTTTGAAAATCAAAATATAGCTTATATGGTAGGACTAGCTTTTGCAATTGCTGCATCTGCTAACTTTCCTATTTTATTTCTTTCAATGTACTGGAAGAGGCTAACAACAAGAGGAGCAGTCATTGGTGGTACACTTGGATTAGTCACAGCAGTAGTACTTGTAGTTATAGGTCCTGTGATTTGGGGTGAAATACTTCAAGGTGATGCTAGTAAGGCAATATTTCCTTACAAATATCCAGCACTTTTTTCAGTTACTGTTGCATTTGTGAGTATTTGGTTCTTTTCAATTACAGATAAAAGTGAAAGTGCAAAAAAAGAGATAGAGGCTTTTGAAGACCAATATGTAAGAAGTCAAACAGGTATAGGAGCTGAAGCTACATTTGTATATT
>JALSME010000084.1 GCA_026987955.1 Sulfurospirillum sp. | reverse complement strand
AAACAGTTATCTTTTATTAGTAAGAGATAACTGTTCTAATAAACTAAAATAGGGAGATAAATATGTCACAGGTTTTTGAACCAAATAGAGAATTTAGTAGAGATGCTAGAATTAAAAATATGTGTGAGTTTAAAGAGTTAAGACTGCAAGCAGAGGAAGATTTCGAGGGCTATTGGGATAAAATGGCAAAAGAAAAAATCGACTGGTTTGAACCTTATGATACAGTTTTAGATGAGAGTAATGCACCATTTTACAAGTGGTTTAATGGTGGTAAACTAAATGTAACACATCAGTGTTTGGGTCGTCATCTTAAAACAAGAAAAAACAAAGCTGCGATTATTTGGGAAGGCGAAGATGGCTCGAAAAGAATCATAACATATCTCCAACTTTACTATAGAGTAAATAGACTTGCAAACCTACTTAAAAATAAGTTTAACATTAAAAAAGGTGATAGAGTAGTTCTTTACTTGCCTATGATTCCAGAAGCTGCATTTGCTATGCTTGCTTGTGCTAAGATAGGTGCTATCCACTCTATCGTATTTGGCGGTTTTTCAGCAGATGCACTACGAGATAGAGTTCAAGATGCTCAAGCAAAACTTGTTATTACGGCGGACGGAGCTTTTAGAAGAGGTAAGCCATATATGCTTAAACCAGTTGTTGATGAAGCTTTAAAAGAGGGATGTGAGTGCTGTTCAAAAGTTCTTATAGTTCAAAGAAATTTTGAAGATATTGACTATGTTCCTGGTCGTGATTATGTTTATAATGAGATGATTATGAACGAATCACAGCACTGTGATCCTGAGCCTATGGATGCAGAAGATCCACTGTTTTTACTATATACCTCTGGAAGTACAGGAAAACCAAAGGGTGTTCAGCACTCAAGTGCTGGCTATATTCTTTGGGCACAGTATACAATGGAGCATGTCTTTGATGTAAAAGAGAACGATACTTTTTGGTGTACAGCTGATGTAGGTTGGATTACTGGTCATACTTACATAGTGTATGGTCCACTTGCAATGGGTGCGACAACTATTATGTATGAGGGTGTTCCTACTTATCCAGATGTTGGAAGATGGTGGAAGATGATAGAAGAGCATCGTGTAAATCAGTTCTATACGGCACCAACTGCAATTAGACTTCTTCACAAGCTTGGACAGGATGAGCCTGCAAAGCATGATCTTAGTAGTCTAAAAGTTCTTGGAACTGTTGGTGAACCAATCAATCCAGATGCTTGGATGTGGTATTACAACGAAATTGGTGGAGGCAAATGCTCTATTGTCGATACTTGGTGGCAGACTGAAACTGGTGGACATATGATTACACCATTGCCAGGAGCTACACCTATCAAACCAGGAAGTGCAACATTCCCACTACCTGGAATTATGGCAGAGATTATTGACGAAGATGGAAATCCAACTCCAAAAGGAGAAAAAGGATTTTTATGTATCACAAAGCCTTGGCCTTCAATGATAAGAACAATCTGGGGTGACCCTGATAGATTTGTAAAATCATACTTTGGAGACTGTAAGAAAGATGGTAAACCTGTCTACTTTTCAGGTGATGGTGCTATGTATGATGACGATGGATATATCATCATAACAGGTCGTACCGATGATGTGATTAATGTTTCTGGTCACCGACTAGGAACTGCTGAGATAGAAGCTGTATTGGGACATCATGTAAATGTAGCAGAGGTTGCTGTTGTTGGAAAACCAGATGCAATTAAAGGTGAGTGTATTTTTGCCTATATTGTACTTAAAGGTGAAGATACAATTGGAGAAGAGATTGAGATGATTCAAGAGCTCAATAAGCTTATTACTAAAGAAATCGGCAATATTGCAAAACTTGATGGAATCTTGTTTGTTCCAGGTCTTCCAAAAACAAGGAGTGGTAAAATTATGAGAAGAATTTTACGCTCAATTGCAAAATCAGAAGCGATCACTCAAGACACTTCAACACTTGAAGATCCTTCAGTAGTTACTACAATCGAGAAACTATTTAATAGATAACAAATATCCTTAAGGGGTACTTTTTAGTACCTCTTACTCTCCAAAAATTCTCTTTGAATTTGATAATTATTTAGAGAGTTTAAAATTATAAGGCTTAAGATTGCAAAAAATATTGATTATAAATTGTGGTGGAACTTTTAACAAAAGGTACAATCCCTTAACTGGGAATTTAGAAGTACCAAGTGACTCAAATGCGGTAGATAGTATTTTAAAGTATTTTTATAATCTAGACTATGAACTTATCAATATAATCCACAAAGATAGCCTAGATATGAACAGTCATGATAGAGAAGAGATAGTAGAAGTTATCAACTCTAGTAATTATGAAAAAATACTCATCATCCATGGAACAGACACCATGGATAAAACAGCAGAGTTTTTAGATGAGCATATAGAAAAAAAGATGGTTCTTGTTACGGGTGCTATGGTTCCATATAGCATAGATAGTATCGAGGCAAATTCTAACTTATCTATGTCTATTGGCTATCTTTTATCTGACTTTAGAATAGGTGTTTTTATATCTATGCACGGACTTATTGGTAAACATGATACCATATTTAAAAACAGAAAAATAGGAGTTTTTCAGTCCAAATAGATAGGACTTGCATACCTCTACATGTAGAAGTCTATTAACTAAAGTTGGTATATACAGCTTGAACATCTTCATCATTTTCAATACGCTCAATTAGATTTGCTATATCAGCAATCTGCTCTTCATTGAGTTCTATTGGAGTATTGGCAAACCTTTTTAGGGTAGCAGTTTTTAACTCAATTTTTAGCTCATCAAAAGCATGTGCAAGTGAGCCAAAATCTGTGTAATCAGCAGTTACAAGAACAATACCATCTTCCTCTTCAATCTCTTCTAGTCCAGCATCAATTAGTTCTAACTCTAACTCTTCTAAGTCCATATCTTCTGTTTTTTCAAATTCAAATACAGCTTTTCTTGAGAACATAAACTCCAATGAGCCATTGTTTAGCATCTCTCCATTGCCTTTTTTAAAGTGGTTTTTGATATTTGCAACGGTTCTAGTTGTATTATCACTAAGACACTCTACAAAAATCAAAGCACCATGAGGTCCTTTGCCTTCATAATTAACCTCTTTCATATCTGCTATGTCTTTAGCAGTTGCTCTTTTGATAGCAGCCTCTATATTGTCTTTAGGCATATTTTCAGCTTTAGCATTCAATATAGCAGTTCTAAGCTTTGGATTTAAATCAGGGTCACTACTTCCTTCTTTGGCTGCAGCTGTAATACTTTTGCCAAGTCTTGGAAATATCCTAGACATTGCCCCCCATCTTTTCATCTTCGCAGCTTTTCTATACTCAAATGCTCTTCCCATAAATATTACCTCGTTAGTTTTTAGGAATTATATCTTTTTTTGACTTAATCAAAAATTCCATCTAATAGAATTGACACAATAATAAACTACCTTACTTAAAGGTCACTTTAAATATATAATCTTGGTTTAATAACAAATTGTTAGAATTCTGGTTTAAATATATAAGGTGGTCGCTAGTTAGAATGAAAATTATAAATACTAAACTTTTTATTATAGGTCTACTTTTACTATTAATTGGATTTATATTAACTAT
Organism: Sulfurospirillum sp.; assembly: GCA_026987955.1. Classification (GTDB taxonomy): domain Bacteria; phylum Campylobacterota; class Campylobacteria; order Campylobacterales; family Sulfurospirillaceae; genus Sulfurospirillum_A. The sequence goes on along the minus strand of JALSME010000084.1, from coordinate 4,509 downwards.
GATACAAAATAAATACTATAACTATATTGATGTAAATGATGTATTAGTAGATAGTATATTCTTGCCAGTAGAATCCTTTTGCATACTGTTTGGATCAATAGCTATTTTTTTAAATTTTATTTGGTATTTTTATAAAAGAAAAACTAAAAAATAGACTTTTGGTACAATTTGGGAACAATACAAAAGTAAATTTTTTTAAATACCGTACTTTGGGGTTTAAAAATAAATGGTGTCAAGAGAGGGACTCGAACCCTCGACCTCCGGCTTATGAGACCAGCGCTCTAACCAGCTGAGCTACCTTGACACATTTATGAGGACGAAATTATACATCTTTTAAACTTAGAAATCGGTTAACCAAATAAATCTAAGATGCTTTTTGCGGTATCTTGCCACTCTAGTGGTATATTTTTCTCTATCTCTTGTTCTATTTTTTGTTTTAGATATTCAGAGCCACTTAGTTCTACTTTTGGTTTCTCTAGGTCTCCATTTATGGATCCTTGAAAGTCTTTGTCTTGAATTTTGATATTAAATTCACTTTTTATCTCATTGGTTTCTAAGTTTATGTAGCCATCAGGTATTTTAAAGTAACTCTCTAGACCATTCATAAGCAGTGAAAAATCTACACTGTTATTTGCAATAACACCTCTAAAGATAGAGTCTTTATACACCTCTGTTGTCAAATCAAACCCACTTGCCATTTGTATTATATCGGTCAATTCATTTTTAATAATTTTTCCATTTAGAGCATTTATGCTAACAACTCCAGATTTATTTTCTAAATTATAGTCTGCTTCAAGTGTAGAAAAAGAGTCAAATATTTTGGGATAATAGAGCATATCAGTAACTTTTTCTATAGAAAGATCATCACTTTTTATATGTAATAGGCTGTTTTTAAGTTCAAATTTAGTGTCTGCTTCTAAAAAGCTACTGTTACCATCTATGTAAAAATTATCATTTACTAAAAAGTTACCATCTGCTATGAACTCACCTTTTAAAGTTCTTTTAGTAACAAAGTATAGGTCGTTTAGGTCCTTGATTTGAAAGTTATATTGTCCACTTGTAGTGCCGGTATCTATGGAGTATGTACTATCATGTATATTTAGCTGAGCAACTACTGTTAAAAGTTCTGATTCAATAGACGCATTGTTTTTAATGATATCACTTGATAATGAAAATATATATTTTATTGTATCAGTAGATTTTTTATCTAAAATTTCCTTTACATGTAGAACTCCATCTTCAATATTTAGATCCAACTTTCCATCTCTACTTTTTGCTCTTGTATCTTGCATATCTAGTGTCATGTTTAATTTACCATCAGAATAGTGAGGTTTTTTTAACATTTTAGTAAGTTGTGGTATATCTATATTTTCAGCATCAACTTTTAGTGTATCATTGAAAATAATAGCTTTTATAACTCCACCAAGTGCTTTTGAGTTTATATCCATAGTAAAATCACTATCATCTTTTTGAATATTACCATCAAGAGTAATATTGCCATATAGATTTTTGTTGATAGAGTTAAGCTTTGGTATTTTCATTACATAATCACTGTAAAAAACTTTTTTATCTAAACTATATTGTGTATTTTTTGTTTGCAAGTTTCCTATATTTGAAAATATTTTTATAGCGGTATCTATACTTTTAGCATTGGCGGTTGATTTGATAGTCCCTCTATATGTGATTATACTATCAAGTTTTATGCCAAAGTCATTTTCTAATAGTTGTTTGTTTAGAGTTCCGTAGTGGATTTTGATATTGCTATTACCATAATATGTATTGTTTTCTTTTGGTTTTATATCAATATCTATATCTATCATACCTCTAGAATATATTGGTTTTTTTACAAATGCCAAAATATTTTCTATTTTGATATTTTTAGCTTTTAACTTTATGCCTTTTAGAGTTTTTTCATCTAGTTGGGCTCGAAAGTCTATCTTGGAATTGAGTGCTATTCCTTTGCCACTAAGTTCAAAATCATTGAGAATTCCCTTTGCTTTACCCTCTACATGTAGAGCCCCATTTATAGTTACATATGGAGTTTGGAGATTTTTTGCATCTGCTATATAGTCTAAATCAAAAGATTTTTTTAGTAGATTAAAACTCCCATTTAAAATCAGTTTGGAGTTTTTATCAACCACTAATTCAGCATCAATAAAATCTGTTTTAAGCGTAAATGCTTCTATATAGACATCTTTATTCAATTTTTTTTGTATAGCTTGCTCTATATATGGTTTTATGATGTTATTTCCTGATTGCGTAAAAAGAAAAAATAGCATAGCCATAATGATGGAGACCACAAGAGACATAATAATAAAAAAATACTTCATAAACTATCCTAAATATACTTTAGTTTAATTGACTAAAGTTTGTTAATTTTATTGACTTTTTTTCCTAAATTATGTATAATTTTGGCACTCAAATAAAAAGAGTGCTAAAAAATTAAACAAGGAGATCTAGTATGGCTTTTCAACCACTAGGAAAAAGAGTTCTAATCGAACGCGTAGAAGAGGCGACAACTACTGCTTCAGGTATTATTATACCTGATAATGCAAAAGAAAAACCTTTAAACGGCAAAGTTGTAGCTGTGAGCAAAGAAGTAGAAGAGATTTCTGTAGGTGATACAGTTGTATTTGGTAAGTATTCTGGTAGTGATTTAACACTAGATGGAAAAGAGTACTTGGTTATGGAAGATAAAGATATACTTGGAATTTTAAAGTAAAAGGAAATAGATATGGCTAAAGAAATTCAATTTTCAGACAGTGCTAGAAATGCACTTTATGAAGGCGTAAGAAAATTAAATGATGCAGTAAAAGTTACAATGGGACCTCGCGGTAGAAATGTTCTTATTCAAAAGAGTTTTGGAGCACCAAATATCACTAAAGATGGTGTTTCAGTTGCAAAAGAGGTTGAACTTGCTGATACTCTTGAAAATATGGGAGCTCAGCTTGTAAAAGAAGTTGCTTCAAAAACTGCTGATGAAGCAGGAGATGGTACTACAACAGCAACTGTTTTAGCAAATGCAATCTTCAAAGAGGGTCTTAGAAACATCACTGCTGGTGCAAATCCAATCGAAGTTAAAAGAGGAATGGATAAAGCAGCAGAAGCAATTACTGTAGAGCTTAAAAAAATTGCTAAAGAAGTTAAAGACAAGAAAGAGATTGCTCAAGTAGCTACTATTTCTGCTAATTCTGATGCTAATATTGGTAACATTATTGCTGAAGCTATGGAAAAAGTTGGAAAAGATGGTGTTATTACTGTTGAAGAGGCAAAAGGTATACAAGATGAGCTAGATGTTGTTGAGGGTATGCAGTTTGATAGAGGTTATTTAAGCCCATATTTTGTAACAAATACAGAGAAGATGGAAGCAGTTTTAGAAAACCCATACATACTTTTATATGATAAGAAAATTTCAAATTTAAAAGATCTTCTTCCTGTGTTAGAGCAAGTTCAAAAGACTTCTCGTCCACTTTTAATTATTGCTGAAGATATTGATGGTGAAGCACTTTCAACTCTAGTTGTAAACAAATTAAGAGGTGTTTTAAATATCTCTGCAGTTAAGGCTCCTGGTTTTGGAGATAGAAGAAAAGCAATGCTTGAAGATATCGCTGTTTTAACAGGTGGAGAAGTTATTAGTGAAGAGCTAGGACGCACACTTGATAGTGCTACTTTAGATGATCTTGGACAAGCAAACTCTGTTGTAATTGACAAAGATAATACAACTGTAGTAAACGGTGTTGGCGAAAAAGATAAGATAGATGCAAGAGTAGGACAAATCAAGGCCCAAATTGCTGAAACTACAAGTGATTATGATAAAGAAAAACTTCAAGAGCGTTTAGCAAAACTTAGTGGAGGAGTTGCAGTTATTAAAGTTGGGGCTGCTACAGAGACTGAGATGAAAGAGAAAAAAGATAGAGTTGACGATGCACTTAGTGCAACAAAAGCTGCCGTCGAAGAGGGTATCGTTATTGGTGGTGGTGCTGCTCTAATCTTGGCAAATTCAAAAGTAGATTTAGATCTATGTGGCGATGAAAAGATAGGTGCTGAGATAGTCAGTCGTGCACTTCAAGCTCCAATGAAGCAAATTGCAATAAATGCAGGGTTTGATGCTGGTGTAGTTGTGAATAATGTTCAAAAATCAGATAGTGATACATATGGTTTTAATGCAGCAAATGGTGAGTATGTAGATATGTTTGAAGCTGGTATTATTGATCCGGTTAAAGTATCTCGTATTGCACTTCAAAATGCAGTATCTGTTTCAAGTTTACTTCTAACAACAGAGGCAACAATTTGTGATATAAAAGAAGATAAAGCTGCACCTGCTATGCCAGATATGAGTGGCATGGGTGGAATGCCAGGTATGATGTAAGAAAGCGTTAATAAAACGACACTTGTGTGTCGTTTTTAGCTTTCGCACCGTAAAGTCGTTGTGCATTTATGCACCGACTGCGGAAGATACCTATCGTTCGCACCGTAAAGTCGTTGTGCATTTATGCACCGACTGCGGAA